>JANMRJ010000570.1:0-3297 GCA_031370985.1 Acidimicrobiales bacterium | reverse complement strand
CGGGCGCCGCGAGGCTCAGGCGGCGCGTCCCGCCGCGCGCCAGCTCCAGTCGGGCTCGTGTCTCAAGTGCGAGAACATCGACCCCGCGCCATTCGTACTCGTCGGCTGCAACTCCAAGTGCCCCGCGTTGGCGATTGTTCAGATCGGGCATCGTCGGGTTCCCGAAGACGCTCGTTGCGTCGATCTGCATCGCGCCGACGATCGCGATGATCTCGGACATGGACGCGCCGGGGAGGGCATGGTCGTCCTCGATCAACTGCTCGATTCGCAGCCGATGGACTCGACTCTCCGCCTCGACCCGCCGCCGGCCGATATCGGTGAGCGCATGCCAGTGTTCGGCGAGCATCTCCCGCAGGGGCAGCAGCGCGACGGCGAGACTGTCGCCACGCCGCTGCGAGTCCTCGATCACGGATCGGTTCGATCGGAGGAACGCCTTCACGGCTTCGGCGAGACCCGTTGCGTTCTCGAAGCCGACGACAGTCGCATCGGCGGGAGTGCCACGGGCTTGGCGACTCGGTGGCTGGTCGACCGGATGGACTAGGAGAATCGGCAGCCGGAGTGAAGTCGCCCAGGCGAATTCCTGTCCCACTCCAAGCCCGCCGCCATCGATGCAGAGGATGATGACTGCGGCGCAACCGCCGACCGTGGTGCTGTTCAGCTTGTAGACGTCTTCGTCCTTGGCTGGGCGGCTGTCGTTCCAGGGCGCGGACCACGCAAACGGGGCATGTATCGCGACATCCCATCTCTTGGCGCTGCCGCCTGCGGCCTCCGTGACAGCCTGCTCGATGTGGGTGCACCAACTATCGAGGAGCTTGCGTTGGTCATCGGTGAGGTTGGTCAGTCGGCAAGCGAGATACACCACAGGGACTGGGTCCTCGGATCCGTTGAGAGCGAGGGCCATCTGACGAGGTCTCATTGTTCCTCCAGTCGATGGGACACCCACCGGATGAACGCGTCCTCGCTCATCGAGCCAGCGGCGACCTGCACCATCGTCTCCACGGTCTCGTCCTCGTCCAGGACCTTCCAACGGCGTCCGTTCCGCTCGGCGAACTCGATCATGGCCAGCAACGCTGAACGCTTGTTCCCGTCCGGGAGAGCATGGTTCCGGGCCAGCCGGTAGCCGAGGACCCCGACCTTGGTCGCGAAGTCGGGGTAGAACTCCACTCCACCGAAGGACGCCGCTGGTGCGTTGAGGGCAGAGTCACCGATGACGAGGTTCGTTGCCCTGGCGAGTACCTCGGCCTCGATACCGAGCACGTTCGATGCGATCACCAACAGATCGCCGAGGCCGAGGTACTGCACGTCCACAATGGGTCAGGCTTTGGAAAGCCGGTCAAGAATCCGCTGGTTACGCTCCATCGAGGCGGCCAGGCGAGCACGAAACTCCTTGTCGGCGGCTCGCGTCGATATGTGGTGCGCGATGGCCTCGCGGATCGCCTCGGTCACCGACACGCCATCGACCTCAGCGACTTTCTCGAGTGCTTCCGCTTGCTCGGCCGGCAGGCGGAGCGTCATTGCCTTGTTGTCCATGTGGGCTCCTCTCCCTCGGGTCTCCAGCATACAGTCCAGGTAGCTCTGTTGCAAGAGGGAAAGCAACCGTGGTATCTTGATGCCTAGCCCGTCCCCGGGCATGCATGAGGAGCGAGACGTGGGCTTCATCGATCACGACATCATCGAGTCGTTCGCCGCCGAGCGGATCAATCTGCCCTCGGACACAGCCGCCAAGCACCGGACCCAGGTCAAGGGGCTCCGCGAGCGACTGGAGCAGAAGATCGCCGCCGATCCGTCCTACGGGTTGGTCAAGATGCTGCACGCGGGCAGCGTGGCCAAGGGCACGGCCTTGAGCGGGGTGAACGATCTAGACACAGCCGTGTACGTGAAGGCCGGCGAGGCCCCCACTACAAGCGACGCACAGTTGGGTCCCATGGCTTGCCGACCGCCTCTATGAGGCCAACACGAACATGAGCCGAGACCAGTTCGTCGAGGAGGAGCATTGCGTCCGCGTCAACTTCAAGGGCAGCGGTCTCGATGTCGACGTCGTCCCGGTTCTCTATGAGGGCGCCGTAGACGACCGCGGGTACCTCGTGCGCAAGCACACGGGCGATCGCGTCCTCACCAGCGTCACCCTGCATCTCAGGTTCATCCGCGATCGAAAGGCGACGTATGGACGGGAGTTCGCCGAGCTGATCCGAATCACGAAATGGTGGAAGAGGGTCATCGCCCGCCACGACGAGGACTTCAAGTTCAAGTCCTTCATGATCGAGCTTCTCTGGGCACGTCTCGCCGATGACGGCTTGGACCTATCGGACTACCCCACCGCGCTCGAGCGCTTCTTCCGCGATATCGTCAAAGGGGAACTTGAGGGTCAGGTGGCTTTCACCGACTTCTGCGGCAAGAATGAGATCCCGACAAGGTCGAGCGCAGCGATCGAGGTGCTCGACCCTGTCAACCCGGCCAACAATGTGGCCTCCCGGTACACGTCGACTGATCGTGACCGCATCGTCAGGGCGGCCCACGAAGCACTCAATGCTTTAAACGAAGCGCGGTTCGCGCCCACTAAGGGCAGGGCGGTGGAGTGCTGGCAGACCATCCTCGGACCCACGTTCAAAGGTTGACCATGACGCAGAGTTTCACGACCACATCGACGTTCACTCGCACGCACGCCAAACACCTCGCCGCCAAGGTCGTTGCTGACCTGTACCAGTGCCATATGCTCTACGATCAACCAGTCGGGCGTATCTCGGACTACGAAGTGGAACTGATCGAACTACTTTCCGGTGAGTATGTCGCCGAGTACGAGTTTGGCTTCAAGAAGAACGGCCAGCGCGTTGTGTCATGGCAATACCGCGTAGGGGCAGATGGAGGCATGCATGGAGACAGTAACGCCGGCTCCCTCTACGCCCGTGCCGATATCTCCGGTGCCAGCTACTACAACTTCTTGACGTACAGCTGGAAGTGGTACAACCTCGGTACGTAACTATTCAGGCCCTCGCTAGGGCGAAGGGCCTGGGCCGACAGCATCCGGTATCCAGGCGTTGCCCTGGAAGAGTTCGGTGAGCACGGCGAGGCGAGGCCGGCCGTGCTTGTCGGCCGTCTGCAGGTATGAGCGAACGGCGCAGAACGCCTTAGCGCCGACGAGCGTCCGAAAGCAACCGCTGATCTTCTGTTGCAGTTTGACCATTCTCAGATCGCGCTCGGCCAAGTTGTTATCAAAGCTTGCGAACGGGTTGTGCCAGTGGCGTTGGATGTCGCCCCGTTGGCTGTCGAAGCGATTGAGCAGGTTGTGGGCGTCACGGT
>JANMRJ010000562.1:0-2251 GCA_031370985.1 Acidimicrobiales bacterium | reverse complement strand
CGGTCCCGTGAGTGCTCGCAGACCGGCCTCCCGGGCCGGTCGGCACTCAACGTAGGCCCTCGCTGATCATGGTCACGCCGGGGATGGCGGCCTCGATGTCGGCCAGGCGCCGGGCGTACTCCGGTGTGTCGATGTCGTGGGCCCACATCACCAGGGCGTCCTCGTTGGTCTCGACGTAGTAGTTCTTGCGGATGCCGGCGGGCCGGAAGCCGAACCGCCGGTACATCTCCTGCGCCGCGGTGTTCCCCACCCGCACCTCGAGAGTGAGGTTCGAGGCGCCCCTGCGGATGGCCGTACGAGCCACGATCAGGAGCAGGCGGGTGCCGATCTTGTTGCGGTGCCAGGCCGGGTCGACGGCCAGTGTCGTCACATGGCCGTCGCCTTCGGTCACCATCAGGCCGGCGTAGCCGCACAGCACGCCGTTGATCCGGGCGACGTAATAGGCCCGGCTGGTGCGCATGGCCATCTCGCTGACGAAAAGGCTCAGCGACCACGGCCGGGCGTAGACTTGGGCCTCGATCTTGATCACCGACCGCAGGTGGCGCCGGCGCATGGGCAGGAGGTGCACCACGAGCTGCTCGGGAGCCACCTCCCGCCGGGTCTGCACCACCCTCAGGTCGCCCGGTCTATCGCCGCGTTCCAGTTGATCTCGGCGTCGCTCTTGCGCAGGTAGAGCGGCTGCAGCTCCCACGGCTGGACGAACTCCTCCCGCAGCGCCTTCGGGTGGGCCAGCTCGACCAGCGAGGCGGACGACGGGAACGCAGACGTGGCATCGCCGGCCTCGGCACCGGAAACGTCGGTCAGCACCTGGGGGTAGCGGACCGCGCCGTCACCGACCACGAGACAGTCCTCGTTGCGGGCCAGCAGCTCGGACGCGAGATCGTCGGGCGACCCCACCTGGTAGGGCGCCAGGCGCTGGGCGCCGCCGGGCACCTGACGGTAGAAGGAGTAAAAGAGCTCGCCGCGGCGGGCGTCGATGGCCGGGACGATCAGGCGGTTGGTGTACCGGACGGGGAACGCCAGCAGGTCGAGGCTGGAGATCCCGATCATCGGGATCCGTAGCGCGTGGGCCAGGGCTTTGGCGGCGGAGACGCCGACCCTCAGCCCGCTGAAGAGACCGGGGCCGATGTCGACGGCGATGGCGCTGATCTCGTGCAGGTCGATCTTGGCCTGGCGGCACATGAACTCGATGGCGGGCACGAGCGTCTCCACGTGGCGCCGGCCCTTGGCCGCATGGAAGGAAGCCAGGACCCCCTCGTGGCCGCCGATGGCGCAACCCACCGCGATGGTGGCCGTCTCGATGCCGAGGATCAGCACCTCAGACCGTCCACGGCGCCACAGCCAGCTTGAGCGCATCGGCCCGGGGCGGCCAGGCCGGGCCGACGGAACGAATGGTCAACAGCCGGTCGTCGGGCGTGGCCGTGGTCTCCAAGCGGACCTCCAGAAAGTCCGCCGGCAGAGCCTGGGCCACGGCGTCGCCCCACTCGACCAGGGTGACGGCGCCCTCGTCGAGCAGCTCGGCGATGCCGAGGTCGACCAGTTCCTGCATGGTGTCGAGGCGGTAGACATCGAGGTGGACCATGGGCAGCCGCCCGTCGTAGGTACGGACCAGGATGAAGGCGGGGCTGGTGACCGGCTCGTCGATCCCGAGGCCGGCGGCGAAGCCCTGGGCGAATGCCGTTTTGCCGGCACCCAGGTCGCCGGCCAGGATCAGCAGGTCGCCCGGCGCGGCCAGGCCGGCGATCTGGGCGGCCAGGGCGCGGGTGTCGTCGACCGACTTCGTGGCCGCCCGGATCACGGGGCCACCGATCCGGCGCGGAGGTACCCCTTGGCCCGGACGAGGTCGGCGCGCATCTGGGCGGCCAGGTCGCCGGCGCCCCGCAGGACGAAGGCCGGGTGGTAGGTCGGTACCAGGACGCCCCTTCGGTACGGGTAGGCCCGGCCGCGGAGGGTGGTGATGCCCTGCGTCGTTCCGAGCAACAACTTGGCCGCGAAGTTGCCCAGGGTGACGACAACCTTGGGGTCGATCAGGTCGACCTGAGCCTCCAGCCATGGGCCGCAGGCGGCGATCTCGGCGGGCTGGGGGTCGCGGTTGCCCGGCGGTCGGCACTTCACGGTGTTGGCGATGTAGAAGCGGTCACGGGTCAGGCCCATCTCCTCGAGCACCATCCTGTCGAGCAACTGGCCCGACCGGCCGACGAACGGCTCGCCTCGGATGTCTTCCTGCTCGCCGGGCGCCTCGCCGACGAAC
>JANMRJ010000559.1:0-1253 GCA_031370985.1 Acidimicrobiales bacterium | reverse complement strand
GGAGATGTAGCGTGCATTACATGAGTTGGCGCATCCTGACGTACCGGCTTGAGGCCGAGGGTTCCCGGCATCGCGTCGCCGTATGGCGGGAGTTGCGCAAGGCCGGCGCCGTCTCCCTTCAGAACGGCACCTGGGCCATCCCGACCGGCGCCGACTTCGACGACGCGCTGGAGCGGGCCACCGTCCTCATCGAGCGAGGCGAGGGCAAGGCGCTTGTGCTGGACATCAGTCCGACGGACGCGGCCATCGCGTCGCTGGAGGAGCTGCACGTGGCCGAGCGTGAGGCGGAGTGGGCCGAGTTCGTGTCCGACTGCGCCAAGTACGACGCGGAGATCGCCGCCGAGATCGCCAAGGAGAAATTCACCCTCGCCGAGCTGGACGAGGAAGAGCAGAGTCTCGAACGTCTGCGGCGCTGGTACCGGGAGATCCGCAGCCGGGACATCTTTGGCGCGCCCACGGCCGCGCTGGCCGAACGCCGCCTGAAGGAGTGCGCAGACCTCCTAGAGGACTTCGCCAACAAGGTGTACGAAGCCCGGCAGCGGCCCTGACCCCGCTCGATTCCTCGTCCCTGGTGAGCAGGGTCGATCCGGCCACAGCCGGGTCGAACAGCGCCGGGTCGAAGCGGGCGACGACGGCCGTTGCGCCGTCGGCGATGCGGTAGGCCACGATCCGGGCGACGTGGGCGATGTTGCCCGGGTCTTCCTGGATCAGGATGTGGCCGCCGTCGGCGTCAACGGTGAGGTTGTCCGGCTTGCTCAGCCCGATGGTTTCCGACCCGTCGAGCAGCAGCTCGAGTGTGCCGCCGGCCAGAGGGTTCTCGATGTCGGAGAACGTGAGCCGCCACAGCCCGCCACCGTCGCGGGCCGCGGTCCCGTCCTCGATGCGGTTCAGGCTGAGGCCCTCAGCCCTTCGGTCGTGACCCCGAACACGCGCCCCTCGCTGCCGTTCTCTTCGTTGGTGAAGTAGATCTGGCCGACGTGTCCCCGCCCGGTGCGGAAGTTCAGGAGATGGTAAGGGTCGGTAAGGCTGCCGGAGCAGAAGCGGGAGAAGGCCAGGTTGTAGGCAGGGAACGTCTTGCCGGTGGTGGTGTTCGTCCCCGCGGCGTTGGGGGCGGCGGCGTAGGAGTCGAATCACCGGAACGGGTGTAGGAAAACGACCGGAGCCATCAGGAGGTGATGATGGCCGAGAGCGTCACCACCCTCTGCGGGCCGAAAGGTGCCCACGATCCCGACCGCACCGCTGTCCGTCACGGC
>JANMRJ010000546.1:0-1251 GCA_031370985.1 Acidimicrobiales bacterium | reverse complement strand
CGACGGCAAGCTGGAGCTTGTCGGGAAGCGTGCCCTCAGTGAGACCGGGAACGAGCTGGGCAAGGTCGACGACGTCACCTTCGACCCCTCGACCGGAGCCCTCGAGGCAGTGCTGGTAGGCGAACGGGAGATCGACGCCGGCGCGCTGCTCGGCAGCGGCTCCTACGCTGTCGTCCTCAGCGCGGACGCCCAACCCAGCTGAGGCCGGTCGGGCGGCCCGACAGCCAAGGTGTCTTGGCTCCTTGGACTCCTACTCGAGCGACGCCACCGTTACGCCTCCGGTCGGCGGCGAAGCAGGTCCCTCGCCAAGTCTCGGAGATTCCCCAGGGAGCGAAGGGTGCCCGAGCGGCTCGGTTGGTTGTACGACGCTTCGCCTGGCCCCGTTCTGGGTATGCCGCTCATGTGCCATCGTTACCTTCGATCGGGGTGGTGCGGGCCCGGGCTCCCCGAGTGCTGCGCAACACGGCCATCTCAGCCGGAGTGGGGCTGGCGGGCTTCTACGCCTACGGGACAGCGAAGTACCGCCGCAACGCTCGGATTATCTATGACTTCGTCGACACTCCCGCACCGGGGACCGACGAGTTCAACCGGTTGCTGACGGCAATGTCTGGGGCGGCCGTGACGGATGGCAACCGGGTTCGGGTGCTACGCAACGGCGACGCGACCTTCGAAGCGATGCTCGATGCCATCCGGTCGGCCACCTCCACCGTCGACCTGTCCTCCTACATCTACTGGCCGGGCGAGGTGGCCACTGCTTTCACCGGGGCGCTCGCCGATCGGGCCAGGGCCGGGGTCGAGGTCAACGTCGTCCTCGACGGTTGGGGCTCGTCCAAAGTGGGCCCGCGCATCGTGAAAGACCTGAGAGACGCTGGCATCACCGTTGTCTTCTTCCGCAAGCCGAACTGGCACGCCCTGCACAAGCTCAACAACCGGATGCACCGGCGCCTGCTGATCGTCGACGGCAGGATCGCCTACAGCGGCGGCGTCGGCATCGCCGACGTGTGGGGCGGCAATGCCGAGGACCCTGAACACTGGCGAGAAACCCACCTCGCCATCGAGGGCCCGGCGGTCTCGACCCTGTTTGGCGGTTTCCTGGAGAACTGGACGGAGGCGTCTCGGGTCGTGTTGGGGCCAGCCCACTACCCGAAGCAGTCGGGCTTCGATGGCGGGATCGAGGTCCAGGTGCTTCGTAGCTCACCCAAGGCAGGTGGGACAGTCGCGATGCACCTGTTCAACGCGCTGATCGCTGGC
>JANMRJ010000508.1:0-9594 GCA_031370985.1 Acidimicrobiales bacterium | reverse complement strand
CGCCGGGCGTCGCGACCGATCGGCTGGGAGGAGGCGCTGAAGGGCGGCGCGCGAGAAGCGGCGGTGGCCGCCCGGGGTCGTGAAGACCCGGAGGCGTCCGGCATCGCTCCAGCGGCGGAGCGTCGCGGGTGACACGCCGAGCACGCGACTTGCCTCGGACAATCCGACCCAGTCGGGGTCGCGGGACGCAGAGCGGGTCATGCGAAATCTACCCAAATCTATCCTAACGTGTCCGACCCGCTCACACTACCACGTCCCGCGTCGGTCGTCCGGCCGCCACGGTGCCGCCTCAGGGCACGGGCGGCGATGGATGCGGCGGAGGCGTGGCGCCCGCGGACGGGTGAGGCGGGGGCGTCGGGCGGATCGTCGGTTGCGGGGTAGGAACCGGACGGGCGGTCAGGGGTGAACCGCGCCGGCCTGTGGCTTCGCGGGCGGCCGGCCCTCAAGTCGACGCCCGGACTGCGCGCGTGGGCACTCGCCCTCGGGGACCTGGGGGCGCGGCGCCTGAATCATGGGAACGTCGCTTCGAGGAACGTTCCGTCCTGGAGGACCAGGACCGTGGAGCCGTCCTGCGCCACGGCGTCGACATAGGCTCCGCTGTCGGCCCGGCTCAACGGCTCCGTCGTCGTCGGATCGAGACGCAGCACGGACGTCCGCGAGCCGAGGAGGAGCGCGTCCAAGGAGCCGCCGAGCGCGTCGATGTGGCCGTCACCTCCGAGGTTCGGGTGGAGAGTCGTCGCCCGGGCGGTCGAGGGATCGATTCGAACGATCGTCCCCGTCAGCGGATCGGCGACGTACAGGGCGCCGGCCGCCGACACGAGGTTTGTCGACCCCGGCGGGACCGCGATCGTTCCGAGTGGCCGCCCATCGTCCACACCCCGACGCAGGAGCTGACCGTAGGTCTGGTCCAGGACCCACATGCTGCCGCCCGCGATCGCCAGGCCGACAAGGTGACCGTCCGACGCCGTCGTCACCGTCTGGTGCACGCCGGCCGGGCCGATGGAGGACAGCGTGCCCGTTCGTGGATCGAGCACCCACACCGCCCCGGAGCCGATCGCGATCGCCGACGGGGTCCCGATCCGGACCGTCTGGGCGATCGATCGATCGGGATTCAGTCGGACGACGGAATCAACGCTGATTGCCCAGTCCGATGTCCCGTCGCTGGTGATGGCACCGAGTCCGGGTCGGCGCGTGACGGTTCCGGTGCCGAGAACGATCTCCTCCGAGTCGACGCCGCAGGTGAGCCACGCCGACGATCGAGTGCCCGACGCGGCGGGCACGACGGTCAGGACCCCGCGATGGGCGCAGCTCGGGGTGGACCGCTCGATGACGAGGCTGGGCTCCCTGGCCGCGCCGCCGCTCGGCACCCCGCCCGATGGTGACGGCGGGACCGACGCCGCCCCCCGACCGGCGCTCAGGCGCGCGATCGCGCCCAGACCGACAAGGGTGAAGACAAGGACGGCCGCGACGCCGACGGCGCCGCGCTGCAGGCCGGAGATGCGTCCCTCGCGGCCCGCACTCGAACCGCCGCCAAGGAGCCGCCGAATCTGCCCCGACCAGCCGCGATGCTCCTGGCGCGCGCCCTCGGTCCGGGCAAAGACCTCTTCGAGCAATCGGTCGGGAGCCGGCACCTCGGCCTCCTCGCGCAGCCATCGATCGAGCTTCTCGCCGGGGTCCGGCCGCTCGCGGCCGTCATGCCTCATGGCGTCGTCCTCCGCTGCCACCGGCAACGATCGCGAGGGGCGGCCGATCGTCGGCCTCGAGGGCCGCGCGCATGCCTTCCATCGCGTACCGCAGTCGCGACTTGACCGTCCCGAGTGGCAGGTCGAGGGTCATGGCGATCTCGGCGTGGGTGAGGCCTTCGAGATGATTGAGGACAAGGACCACCCGCTGCTCCAACGGCAATCGACGGAAGCCACGATCCAGCCGGTCGCGATCTGCCACTTCGGCAGAGCCGTCGCCGACCGCCGGGCCGTACTCGGCGAGCATCGCGACCTCGGCCCGACGCCGGATGCGCCGACCCTCGTCATGACACGCGTTGACGAGGAGGCGCCGCAGCCATGGCCGAAACCGATCAGGGTCCCGGAGCCGCGGCAGCTCGCGCCACATCCGGACGAGGGTCTCCTGCGTCGCGTCCTCCGCGCGATCGACGTCACGGAGGATCAAGCGGGCGAGCCCGTACATCCGGTCGACGTTGGCTGCCGCGAGCGCGGCGAATGCGTCGTGGTCGCCGGTCATCGCCCGTTCGACGTCGGACCGCTCGCGGCGGGTCTGCTCCCGGGATGGCTCCACGGATCCCTCGCCTGGTCCGATCGCACGGTTCGGCGCAGCCTACTCCGACAATGCCGCGCAGAGTTCGGCGACGCCGGCGTCGCTCCAGCCGTCGCGGCCGCGGAAGGCGCCCGACTGGAAGTCCAACCTGCCGGCGGTGTGGGTGAACGCGTCGTGGCGAACCTGGTTCGAGATTGTCGTCAGGTACGAGCCGTCGGGCGCGAGGGTGTCGAAGTAGAGGATCGAGCCGCTATCGAGCACCCATGATCCGCTCGTCGCGTTGACGAATCGTCCGGCGTAGTCGACCCGCTCGGTGTCGCGGATCGCGACGCCGTTCGCATCGAAGAAGAACGTCAGGCGGTGGCTGATGGCCCAGACCCCGTTGACGTCGAACCCGGGGCAGCTGAGGTACGGGACATCGACCTGGTTCGTCCAGGTCTCGACCGACGGCGATGCTGCCTGAACGGGAGCGGCCAGGCCGGCCAGGAAGACGAGCGACCCTGCGGCGGCAGCGATCGAGCGACGGCGGCGGAGATTCATCGACTGGTCCCTCCTGCGATGCCGTGGCCCGGCACGGTTACCCACGAGACGGCGGGAGGGGCGCCCCTGGATCTACCTGGATCGCTAGCAGGGATTGCCCGCGCTGCCGCGGGCCAAGGGGGTCATCGCCCGTTCGCATTCGACCTTCGAGAGAAGGCGGTCGCGACTCGCGACGAGCAGGCCGACATTGCCGACCAGGGCGACAGTCAGGACGACTGCTCCGACCCACCCGGCGATCGGCCGCGGCAGGCGGCTCAGACCGATCGCACCCGCCACGAGGAACGCCGGCGCCGCGATGTAGACGTAGCGTGATGCCGCGGCCTGCTCGGGTCCGAGCTCGGCCCGGACGGTCCCGGCAATGACGAAGAACGCGGCACTGGCGGCGAGGAGGGCCACGACGACCGAGGGGATCGGGCGGCCGAGGACGAGCAGCACCACCACGGCGACGCAGGCGATCCCGCCGATCAACGGAACGGTCGTCCCGAGCGCGCCGGCAGCTGACGCCGCGAGGCCGACCGCAACGTATTGGGGAACTCCGTCGAGGCTCGGCGACCGGAGCGCGGCGACGCCCGCAGCGCCGTAGGCCACGAACCACGCCAGATAGAGGCCGGTCGGGATGACCAGCCACGGCAGGGCTCGCGGCCGGGTCAGCACCAGCCGGATGCCCGTCCCGACGAGGAAGGCGAGGCTCGCGCCTGATGTCGCCATCGCGATCGTGAGCAGTCCGGCGGCGAGCCCCGGCCGTCGCGGCGCGACCACGAGCGCCCCGATCCCCGCCGCCACGACGCCGATGGACGCTGACTGGAACGCCCACAGGATGTCGTCGCCGCCCGAGCCGAGGAAGAGCATCACCGCCATCGCTCCGAGCGCCCAGCCGCTCGACCGGCCGCGAGTCTCCGCCCGGACGATCGCGTACACGAGCCCGGCGACGGCGAGGTGGAGGGCAAAGGTCAGCCCGAGGTACGGCCAGTACGAGCCCAGCCCGACGGTGCCGATCAGCACCCGGTAGAGGATCACCAACGTCGCCGTCAGGTGCTCGTTGTGGGGAGCAAGGATGCCGTTGACGGACAGGTCACGCTTGAGGATCAGGGCCCACTCGTCGTGGTAGAAGGTCATGTCCCGACCGAGCCAGACGAGCGCGACAAGAGCGACCGACGCAAGCGCCACCGGGGGCCAGTCGACCCCGGCCAGCCGCTTGCGCCAGGTGGTCGCCGGACCGGGCGGCGCCGCCAGCACGATCGATCCGGGACGGTCGCGATCCACGGCGGGAGTCTACGCGACCCGTGGTCGTGCTCCGTCCGGCGCCGGCCTGGCACGGTCGCGGACGCGGAGCACGAACGGTCGGCGCACCCTACAGTCGACGCGTCCATTCGCCGGACGTCGCGGACCCGAAGGAACGGTGATCCATGCCTGACCTGATCGACATCGACCCCGCCGTCCCGCCGAGCGGGCCAGGCTGCGTGGAGTGCCTCGCCACCGGCGGCTGGTGGTTCCATCTCCGGCGCTGCGCGCGCTGCGGCCACGTCGGGTGCTGCGACTCGTCGCCGTCGCAACATGCGAGCCACCACGCCAGCTCGGTCCAGCACCCGATCGTCCAGTCGTACGAACCCCGCGAGGACTGGTTCTGGGACTATGCCGAGGAAGTCGACTTCGGGGGGCCCGCTCTCGCGCCACCCCACCACCACCCGCTCGACCAGCCGGTGCCAGGCCCGGCCGGCCGGGTCCCTTCGGACTGGGAGGATCACCTGCACTGAGGCTCGGGCGGCGCCCGTGCCCACCTGCGTCCGCCCGGGGTCGCGGGGTCGACCGCGGTCGCGAGCAACTGACGCCGGATCCGTCCGGCATGGCATGATCCGAAGCCGATGGAACCCGTCGCCTTCGCCCTGGGCGTCTTCCTCCTCGCCCTGACCTTCTGGGACCTGTTCGAGACCGTCGTCGTCCCACGCCCGACTCCCGGCTGGTTCCGGATCGGGCGCTATCTCGTGCGATGGGCCTGGGGCACGCTCCGCGCGATCCAATCGCGCTGGCCGGATCGGTCCTGGGATCGGATCCTCGGGCTGTTCGCGCCCGGCGCCACATTGGCCCTCCTCGCCGCCTGGCTGGTCGCCCTGATCGTCGGCTACGGGCTCATCCTGTTCGCCCTGCGCGACGAGCTGCGACCCGTGCCGGCTGATCTCGGGACGACCCTCTACTTCGCGGCAACATCCGTCCTGACCCTCGGGTTCGGCGACATCGTGGCCAACGGCATGCCGGCCCGCCTGATCATCACCATCGCCGCGATCAGCGGGCTCGGTGTCGTGGCCCTCGTCGTGACCTTCCTGTTTTCGCTGTACGGGTCCTATCAGCGTCGCGAGATCCAGGTCGTCGTCCTCCAGGCCGCCGCGGGCGCTCCGCCGTCGGCGGTCTCCCTGCTCGAGACCTACGCCCAGCTCGACCTGGTCGATCGATTCCCGGACCTCTTCCTCGAGTGGGAGCGCTGGGGCGTCGAGGTCCTCGACTCGCACGTGGCCTATCCCCTGCTCGGCTACTTCCGCTCCAGTCACGACAACCTGTCCTGGATCAGTGCCCTCGGGACGGTCCTCGATGCCGCGAGCCTCGTGCTCACCACGATCGAGGGGGTCCCGCGCGGCGAGGCCAAGCTGTTCAAGCGAGTCGGCGCGCATCTCGTGGAGGACATCTACAACCTCGGCTTCCAGACCGGCCAGCCGACCGACCTGGAACGATCCGACTTCGACGCGGCGTGCGACCGGCTTGCGGAGGCGGGCTATGCCCTGGCGCCACGCGACCTCGCCTGGCTCTCGTTCCAGGGCGCCCGGGCGACATACGCACCGCGACTCGAAGCGATGGCCCGCTACTGGGCGACACCGGCAACCTCTTGGCTCGGCGATCCCGTGGCGCTCCGGCTGCCGGTCCACGCACCCGACGACCCGTAGCGGACGAGTCTGCGCGCGCCGGCGCCGCTCGGCCCGGACAATCACGCGAACGCGGCGGGCCATGGCGTGATCGCCCGGGCGTACGCAGGACAGGAGAAGCCCGGATCCGCGTCATCGACCGGGTTGGGGATGTCCCGTAGGATGCGTCCATGACCGAAGCGACCGTCGCCCGCGCGATCGAGACTCCCCTCCCCGACTCCGGCGAGCTCGATGCGCGCCTGGAAGTCCATCGGGTCGAGCTGACCGGCTACTGCTACCGGATCCTCGGATCCGCGTTCGAAGCCGAGGACGCCGTCCAGGAGACCTTCATCCGGGCCTGGCGAAGCTACGACCGGTTCGAGGGCCGGGCGTCGCTCCGCTCGTGGCTGTACAGGATCGCGACGAACGTCTGCTTCGACATGAAGGGCGCCAGCCAGCGTCGGGCGCGACCGATCGACCTGAACCCCGCCGTCAGTGCCGATCGGGCACTCGGCACCCCGCTGGCGGAGACGGCATGGGTCGAACCGATGCCGGACGACCGGGCCGTGCCGTCGGGCGGCGATCCGGCGGACATCGCGATCGCGCGCGAATCGATCCGGCTCGCTTTCGTCGCGGCCCTCCAGCATCTGCCGCCGCGCCAGCGCGCGGTGCTGATCCTGCGCGAAGTCCTGCGCTGGAAGGCCGACGAGGTCGCCGAGTTGCTCGAGACGAGCGTAGCGTCCGTCAACAGCGCCCTGCAGCGCGCTCGGGCAACGCTCGCGACGAAGGATCTCGTCGAAGCCGACCCGACGCCGGCCGTCCTCGACGACGAGCACCAGGCCCTGCTCCGGAGGTACCTCGCGGCCTTCGAGGAGTACGACATGGATGCCCTGACGAGCCTCCTCCACGACGACGCCCGCTGGTCGATGCCGCCCTATGAGCTCTGGCTCCAGACGCATCGCGACATCCGGAGCTGGTGCCTCGGGCCGGGCATCGGCTGCCAAGGATCGCGCCTCCTGCCGATCAGCGCGAGCGGATCACCCGGGTTCGCCCAGTACAAGCCGGCGCCGGGCGGAGGCTGGGACCCGTGGTCGCTCCAGGTCCTCGAGCTCGACGGCGACCGGATCGCGGGGATCACATTCTTCCTCGACACGGAGCGCCTCTTCCCGCTGTTCGGCCTACCGCCGCATCTGCCGGCCTGACGGGTCTGCCGGGTCGGCCTGGGTCGGTGTGAGCTCGCCACCGAGCACGTCCCTGAGGCCGCACAGGACCAGCAGGTCGAGGATTGCCGGCGAGGCGTGCTCGAGCCGGAAGCGCTGTCGGTTGCGCCGCCCGAGGAGCGCCAATCGGGCGAGGACCTCAACGGCGGGCAGGCCCGGATGGTCGAGCCCGGCGAGGTCGCAGCAGACGCTCGGCGATCGGCCCGGCGCGAGCCCGCCCGACGCACGCGCGCAGACTTCCGTCACGTCGGCACGCCGGATCGCCCCCTCGATCCGGATCGTTCCGGCGAGTTCGGCGATCGGCGCCGACACGGCACGTGGTAGCGAGGCGAGTGGCTCGGCCAACCCGCAGACCTCCGTTGGTGCGACGCTCCAAACCAACAGACGGCAGCATGGGTCGGAACTCATCGGGCGGGCTCGTGACCGAAGGCCCGGCCGGTCGCGCTCCAGTCAGCGCTGGTCGACGGGGAGCGTCCGCCTGGGTCAGAATCGCACGATGAACATCCACGTGCTGCTCGAACAGAATGGCAAGACGGCGGTCGGGTTCGCCGTCCCGGAGGACGCGGTCCTGTCCCTCGGCAGGGGCAAGCGACCTCCGGTGACCGTGACGATCAACGGCTATACCTATCGGACCACGGTCGCTCCGATGGGCGGCCGCTATCTCGTCGGGGTCAGCGCCGAGAACCGGGCCGGAGCCGGCGTCGCGGGCGGCCAGGAGGTCGATGTCGTGCTTGAGCTCGACGCGGCGCCGCGCGTGGTCGAGCTGTCGGCCGACTTCGCCGCTGCGCTCGCCGCCGATCCGGACGCGCGCCGGACGTTCGATGCGCTGTCACCGAGCAACAAGGGCTACCACACCACGCTGATCGCCGGCGCGAAGAGCGACGAGACCCGTCAGCGCCGGATCGAGAAGTCGATCGCGGCCCTCCGCGACGGCAAGCCGCGCTGAGCTCTCGCCGGCCTCCGCCGGCGGCGGATCAGTTGATCGACAGGCGGGCGAAGGCGTCGACGTCGACCCGTGGATGGCCGGCCGTCCCGACGACGACGATCTTGATCGTATGCGCTCCGTAGGTCGGCCAGTTGCGGGCGAAGACGATCGAGCGGGACAGGCCGCTCGACGCCCACAGGCTGATCGTCCTGACGTAGACCCCATCGACGTAGACCCTGGCCTGTCCGCGGGTCGTGCCACGCGCCGCGACCCAGGCAACCGACGAACCGCTGAACCTGAACATGGCCGCGGCGCCCCTGGATGTCGCATAGCGCAGGCTGCCACCCGACGCTGACGACGAGGCGAGCGAATGCCATGAGCCGGACCACGTGACCGCGGACGAGGTCTGCTGCGTGATGCTCGACTTGACGAGCGGCCCGGGCACCCAAGCGCTCGTGTTCGCGAACCGATCCGTCGCCCGGACCTGGTGGCGGACGGACGAGCCGACGGGCAGGACCACGTCAGCGGTTGTGGCCGCGGTCGTCGCGAGGCGCACGCCGCTCCACGCTCCTCCGCTGAGGCTGACCTGGAGGGAGTCGGCGGCGACGCCGCTCGGATCGGCCGCCGTCCACGCGATCCGGACCGGCACCGTCGTCGCGCCGAGGATCCGGTTCGTGACGAGGGTCGTCCGTGGTGCCGTGAGGGTCGGGGCGATGCCGTCGGCGACGACGAGCGTCATCGTCGCGGTCCGGGTGAGGTCACCCGAGACACCGGTGATCGTCAGCGGATAGCTCCCGAGCGGCGTGGCGGTCGGATCGGTCGGGGTCGTGACCGTCAGCGAGGCGGATGTCGACGTGGTCGGGTTGGCGTTGAAGGACGCGGTCGTCCCGGCCGGCAGCCCGCTCACGTCGAGGGCCACCTCGGATGTGAAGTTCGTGCGCAGGATCGACACGTTCGCGGCCGAGCTCTTGCCCTGCTTGACCGAGCTGCTCGGGATTGTCGGCGCGAGCTTGAATACCGAGAAAGCCTGGGGGTTCAGGTCGGCGCCGTTGAACCGGTCGAGATCGACCCGGCCGGTGATCCCGGGAACGGTGCCATCGCTCGTGTACTGCCAGAACGTCCAGCCGTGCCCGCCCCAGTTGTTGGCCGGGATCGTCGGGCTGGTGACCCCCCAGTGCGCGATCCACAGCGTCTTGTACCCGGCATCGGCGAGGGCCTGGCTGTTGCCCATGTACTTGCTCCAGAACGACGGGCTGGTGTAGATCATCGGCCGGATGCCGACCCTGGCCGTCACCTCGCCGAGGAAGGCCGTGACCCACGCCTGGAGGGCCGCGACGCTCAGCCCACCGCTGACCTCGAGGTCGAGCGCCGGGATCAGGTCGCCGGTCCCGAGATTGGCGTGGGCCGCGAAATAGTCGGCCTCGAGCACGGCGTCATTCGCGTTCGTGCTCGGCTGGGCGAAATGGTAGGCACCGGTCCACAGGCCGGCGGCCTTGGCCGCCGCATGATTGGTGGCGTACGAGGGATCGAGGTAGTTCGTGCTCTCGGTCGCCTTGATGATCGCGAATTTCTTGCCGGCCGCCGCGACCTTCGTCCAGTCGATCGCGCCCTGCCAGTGGCTGACGTCGATCCCTTCGAGGATCGTGGCTGTCGCGTCCATGGTCAGCGGCCCGACGTTCGGGCTCGTCGCCCCGCGGGCCGACGCCGCCGGCGCGAGGGCGAGCAGGAGCGCCAAGACCAGGCCCGC
>JANMRJ010000459.1:0-1302 GCA_031370985.1 Acidimicrobiales bacterium | reverse complement strand
TGCTGGGCGAGGATGTCCTGATCAGCGGCGCCGGCCCCATCGGCCTCATGGCCACCGCTGTCGCCCGCCATGCCGGCGCCCGGCACGTGGTCGTCAGCGAGCCGAACGCCTATCGCCGAGACCTGGCGCTGCGCATGGGCGCCACGCTGGCCGTGAACCCGGTCGACCGGGAGCTCCGCGACGTCTTCGACGAGTTGGACATGGTCGAGGGCTTCGACGTCGCCATGGAGGTGTCGGGCAACGCCGGCGCGCTGCGTGCGGCAGTCGGCGCTATGGCCCACGGCGGCCGCATCGCCGTCCTCGGCCTGCCGGCGGACGATGTGAGCCTCGACATCGGCGAGATCGTCCGCAAGATGCTCACGCTGCGGGGCATCTACGGCCGCGAGATGTACGAGACCTGGTACAAGATGACCGTGATGCTCCGATCCGGCCTGGACATCTCTCCCGTGATCACCCACCGCTTCCACTTCACCGAGCACGAGGCCGCCTTCGCCGCCGCCCGCAGCGGCGAGAGCGGCAAGGTCATCATGGACTGGAGCTCCTGAGCACGATGAGCGCCGGGCCGCTGGGCTTTCTCGACGACGAGGTCGCCGCCCTGCGCAGCAAGCACCTCTACCGGGCGCTGCGGGTCCACACCAGCGGCCAAGGCCCGGAGGTCGACATTGATGGGCGCCACCTCGTCAGCCTCTCCTCCAACGACTACCTGGGGCTGACCCACCACCCCCGGGTCCGGGCCGCGGCCGAGACGGCGGTGCACGAGTTCGGCGTGGGATCGGGTGCGGTGCGCACCATCGCCGGCACGATGGCCATGCACGAGGCCCTGGAAGCGGAGCTGGCCGAGTTCAAGCAGGTGCCGGCGGCGCTCACGTTCCAGTCGGGCTTCACTGCCAACACCGGCCTGATCCCCACCATCACCGGCGAAGCCGACCTGATCGTGTCCGACAGCCTGAACCACGCGTCGATCATCGACGGGGTCCGCTTGTCCAAGGCGGCCCGCAGGGTCTACCCGCACGCCGACGTGGCCGCCCTGGCCGCCATCCTCGACGAGGCCGCCACCTCGGGGGCCTATCGGCTCGTCCTCGTGGCCACCGACGGCGTTTTCAGCATGGACGGCGACATTGCCCCGTTGCCGGCGATCGTCGACGCCGCGGAGGCGGCCGGCGCCGCGGTCCTGGTCGACGACGCTCACGGCTCCGGGGTGCTCGGCCGCGACGGTCGGGGCACCGTCGACCACTTCGGTCTGCACGGACGGGTCCACATCCAGGTGGGCACGCTGTCGAAGGCGGTTGGCTCCCTGGGCGG
>JANMRJ010000410.1:0-2569 GCA_031370985.1 Acidimicrobiales bacterium | reverse complement strand
ATCCGGGGCACCGCCGGCCCGGCCGACTTCGCCACCGCCTTCACCCTGGCCGAGAGCGTCGAGACGCCCGGTGCCCCAGTCGGGTTCGTGCTCCTGTCCGACGGCGGGCTGACCGACGCCCAGCGCGGTCTCCTCCCGCCGGGCGCCGACTACCAGCGCATCGGCGCCCGCTCCACCAACCGGGCCATCACCCGCCTCACTGTCGAGCCGAGGGGGAGCGGCCTCCACGCCCGGGTGACCCTCCGCAACACCGGCGGCCCGACGGCCACCCAGGATCTGCGCCTCGACGTCGATGGTCGCACTCAGCACCGCGAGCGCGTCGAACTCCCCGCCGGCGCCACCGTGGAGCGGGAGGTCGACCTCCCCGGCGGCGACCGGGTCGACGCGTTCCTCGAGGGCGAGGACCTGCTGGCCGCCGATAACCACGCCTTCGCCGTCGCCGGCCGGCGGCGGGCGCTGAAAGTCCTCCTCGCCGGCCCCGCGGAGGTGTTCCTCGAGCGCCTGCTGGCCGCCCTTCCGTCGGTGGTCGTCGAGCGCACGCCGGCGTCGCGGCCGGCGCCAGGGTTCGACCTGGCCATCTACGACGGTGTGCCCGTACCGGCCGACGCCGGCGCCCCGTTCCTCGCCATCGCCCCGCCCGGTGGCGCCCCCGGCGTGCGGGTCACCGGCGAGGTTGAGCGGCCGGCGGTCGCCCTCGTTCATGCCGACGACGCCCTGCTCGCCGGCCTCGACCTGTCCGATGTCGCCGTAGCCAAGGCCCAGCGCCTCGACGCGCCGGGCGACGAAGTGCTCGTGGGCGCGGAGGGCACGCCGCTCCTGCTGCGGGGCAGCCGGGCCGGGCGGCCGTTCGCCTACCTCGGCTTCGCCCTGGGCCAGAGCAACCTGGGTGTGCAGGTCGCCTTCCCGCTGCTGGCCGACCGCCTCGTCACCGAGCTGGCCGGCGCCGCCCTCCCGCCGGGCGACGTGCGCGTCGGCCAGCCCCTCCCCGTATCGACCGCAGCCGAGCTGACGATCGACGCGCCGGCCGGCGTCCACCTCACGCTTCCAGCCGGGGCCGCCGCACCAATCACCGACCGGGCCGGTTTCTGGACCGTCCACCAGGAGGGCCGGCAAGACCTCACGCTTGCGGTCAACGTCGACCCCGCCGAATCGGCGCTGGCGCCGGCCGACAGCCTCCCCGTGCCCGAGCGCCAGCGGGCGCCCGGCGAGCGCCGGCCCGCCGGCGAGCTGCCGCAGCTGCGGTGGGTCGTCGCCGTGCTGCTCGCCGTCCTCGTCGTCGAGGGCTGGCTGTCGTGGCGCCGGCGGGGGGTGTCGAAGCGCCAGTGGCGCGTGGCAGTCGGCACACGCATAGCGATCACCGGCCTGCTCGGCGGCGCCCTGCTTGGCCTGGCCCTCCCTCGCACCGCGTCGCGCGTGGCGGTCATGTTCCTGGTCGACGGCTCCGACTCGATGGGCGCCGGCGGGCGGGCCGCGGCGGTGGACTGGGTGCGCGACGCCCTGGCCGATCAGCCCGACGACGCTCTCGCCGGCGTGGCCTTCTTCGGGGGCGACGCCCGGCTGGAGCTCACCGTGCAGCACGACGCCGAGCTGCTGCAGCCGGCGACCAAGGTTGACACGTCCCGCACCGACCTGGCCCAGGCCCTCCGCCTGGCCGGCGCCGTCCTGCCCACCGACGCCCGCCGGCGCATCGTCGTGGTGTCCGACGGCCGCACCAACCAGGGCGACGCGGCCACCGAGGCCCGCCGTCTCCGCGAGGAGGGCATCCAGGTCGACATCCACCCCGTCGACGTGGCCGGCGGCCCCGATGCCGCCGTCGCCCGGGTGGACACGCCCGGTCTGGTCCGCCAAGGCGAGGCCTACACCGTTCGAGCCACCATCGACTCGACCCGAGCCCAGACGGTGCGCATCACGTGGCAGCGCAACGGCCAGACCGTCGAGGAGCGCACGCTCGACGTGGCCGCCGGCCAGACCGTGGTCGAGCTGGCCCAGACCGCCCCGGATGCCGGCGGTCTCGCCAGCTACAAGCTCCAGGTCGACAGCGCGGCCAACTCGGTCAAGGAGAACGACACCGGCTTCGCCGCGGTCCAGATCGAGGGTCCGGCCCGGGTGCTGGTGGTCGAGGGCATGCCGGGGGAGAGCGCGGCCTTGGCTGCCGCCCTACGTGCTGGCGGGCTCCCTGTCGATGTGGTGGCTCCGGCCGACGTGGCGGCCATCGACCGCCTTGCGACGTACTCCTCCACTGTCCTGGTCGATGTCGACGCCCGAACGCTCGCCGCCGAGCAGGTTCAGGCTCTCGCTGCTGCCACCCGCGACCTGGGCCGAGGGCTGGTCACCGTCGGCGGCGACCGCTCCTACGCCCTCGGCGGTTACCTCGGCAGTGACCTGGAGAAGCTCCTCCCTGTCACCAGTGACGTGAAGGACCCGAAGCGGCGGGCGTCGGTGGCCGAGGTGCTGGCCATCGACAGCAGCGGGTCGATGGGCGCCTGCCACTGTGCTGATCCGACTGGGCTGGGGAACGGCGGGGCCAACGGGATGATGGGCGGCAACCGGGGCGGCGGCGGCGTCAACA
>JANMRJ010000398.1:0-2144 GCA_031370985.1 Acidimicrobiales bacterium | reverse complement strand
CCATTCATGGCCGCTCTCCTTGGGCTCGCCGCGACGCACGTCGGGGCCAGCCGCGCGATCCGGGTGGCGATCGTGCCGACCGCGGCTGCGCGGGGCCGGCCGGGTCCTGCGGCGGCCAATGGCGTCGCAGCGTTCAAGCGGGTCGCCGGCGCCCTCGGCATCAACGTCGATGCCGGCGCTGTGCTTGTCGTCGACCAGGCGAGCGCCGCCGATCCAGACCTCGCCGTCCGGCTCGCAGTAGCCGACCTGATCCACTTCCCGGGCGGCGACCCCGACCTGATCCCGGGGATCATCCCCGGTTCGGCCGCATGGGCGGCGGTGTGCCACGCCCACGAGGGAGGGGCGGTCCTCGCCGGCGCGAGCGCGGGCGCGATGGCCCTCGCCACGTGGTGCTGGACGCCGACCGGTGGCGCGCCGGGTCTGGGCGTCGTCGCCGGGCTCCTCGTCGTCCCGCACGCCGATGAGCCACGCTGGTCCGATGCGCTCGAGCGTTTCGGTGGTTGGGCGCCGGCCGGGCTCGGGGCGATCGGGCTGGGCGAGCAGACCGGGGTCATCACCTACGACGTCGGCGGCGTCGCGAACGAACCGGCCTCCGTGCGGATCATCCAGTGGCGCGTCGTCGGAGCCGGCGAAGTGCGCTGGCGGCCCGCTCCCGCTGCCGACACCCTCGTGGCGCGAGCCGGGGCCACGATCGAGACCGGCGTACCGCCCGCGTAGCGGCCTGACTGAAGTTCCTCGTGCCCCGGGGTCCTGCCTTGTGTCCAACTGGTGCGCCTTCGAGCTGGTTTCCGGGTGGTTCGGACGGCTCTGGGGGAGCGGACGATCGGTCTGGGCGGCCGGCCCACGCTCGGGCCTGCCTGAACGATCGGCCGGATCCGCCAGCGGCCGATCGACGACCTCACCGAAGGTTCACCACAAGGACCGAGGGCAGGAACGCCAAAGTCACGCTCATCGGCTCGCGCACCGGACACGCGCGGCCGGCGTGCGTTGCATCATGTCGCGGTGCGCACCAACCTTGGCTGGCACCTCGACCCAGCCGTCACGTTCCTGAATCACGGCTCGTATGGAGCGTGTCCAGAGCCTGTCCTGGCTGCGCAGCGGGACTTGCGCGACCAGCTCGAGGCGGAGCCGGTCCGTTTTCTGAGCCGCGAGCTGCCGGATCGACTCGACGCGGCCAGGCTGGCTGTCGCCGCCTTCCTGGGCGCCGACCCGGACGGCCTCGCCTTCGTCCCGAACGCGACGACGGGCGTCAACACGGTCCTCCACTCGCTTCGTTTCCGGCCCGGCGACGAGCTGCTGACGAACGACCACGAATACAACGCGACGATCAATGCGATGCGCGCGGTCGCGGCCCGCGACGATGCGCGTGTCATCGTGGCATCGCTCCCCTTCCCCATCGCCGATCCGGCCGACGCGCTCGAGGCCATCCTCGCGGCCGTCACGCCACGCACGCGCCTCGTCCTCGTCTCGCAGGTCACAAGCCCGACCGCCCTCATCCTGCCTGTCGAGCAGTTGGTGGCGGAACTGGACCGGCGAGGCGTGGACACGCTCGTCGATGGCGCCCACGCACCGGGCATGGTGCCCGTGGACCTGGGCCGTCTGGGCGCCGCGTACTGGACCGGCAACGGCCACAAATGGCTGTGCGGCCCGAAGGGCACGGGGGTGCTCTGGGTCCGAGCCGATCGCCGTGACACGATCCACCCCCTGGTCGTGTCGCACGGCGCGAACGAGCCGCTCGCCGGGAGGACCCGGTTCCGCCACGAGTTCGACTGGACGGGGACGGCAGACCCGACCGGCTACCTGGCACTCCCCGGGGCGATCGCCTGGATGGGTTCCGTGGCTGGGCCAGAGCCCGGCGGTGGCGGCTGGCCGGCACTCATGGCCGCCAACCACAGCCTCGCGCTCTACGGTCGGGACCGGATCACGGCCGCTCTCGGCGTCGGGCCGCCAGCGCCGGACACGATGCTCGGTTCGATGGCAGCGTTGCCGTTGCCGACCGTCCTGGACGAAGCCGCCGGCGAGGCGCTCGCGCGCGCCCTCGAGACCGTGGACGGCATCCAGGTGCCGATCGTTGCGTGGCCGGTGCGGGCCGCCCGTCGCGAGGACGTCGCACCCCGGATCCTCGTCCGCATCTCCGCCCAGCG
>JANMRJ010000301.1:0-10716 GCA_031370985.1 Acidimicrobiales bacterium | reverse complement strand
CGTGGCCGGCGGGGCGGGCCGTCTCCTCAGGTGGAGCAGCACCCACCGTACCGACCAGGCATCGATGTCGGCGGGGAACCATTACTCGAGGTCCGCGGCGACCCGCAGGGCGAGGGTGGACACCACCCGGTCAAGCCACGGCCCGAGCGGGTCGCCGGCCTCCAGTCGCAGCCCGGCCTCGACCGCGTTGAGCAGGACGGGCGCCCCGTCGCGGTGGGCGTCGACGGTGATGACCTCCTCCACCCCCGGCGGCACCTGGACCACGATGGCGTCACCGGGGATGACCTGCGCGGCCGAGAGGTCGGCGCGACCGCCCGAGTACCGACCGATCGCCTCGGTCACCGCCGGGATCACCGCTCGCCGCAGGTCGTCGGCGGCCGCCTCCTCCCGCATCCAGCGGTCGAGCGCCGGCCCGCCCGGCGGGGCAGACGTGAGCAGGTCGATGAGGTCGACGACGGCCCGGCCCACCAGCTCAACGGCCTCCGCCGGCGAGCCTGGCGGCGCCGCGTGGGCCGGCGGCAGGAAGGGGACCGACGCGGCGCGCAGGAGGCGGGCGCTCGCCAGCGCCCGGGCCACCCGACCGTTCCCGTCCGCGAAGGGCTGAATGTGGAGGACCGCATGGCGCAGCCATGCAGCCTGGACCGCCGGGTGCAGCTCGGCGAATGCCGGCGTGCCCACCTGCTCGACCAGGTTGGCCATTTCGGCTTCGACCTGGGCGACGGGCGCGGTCGGGTGCCAGTGGCCGCCAGCGTCGCGCAGATGGTTGGGGTGGTGCTTGTAGTCGCCGCCGGCGAGCACATGGTCCTGCACCCGGTCCCCGACCCGGACTTCATGCGTCAGCTGTGGGCGACATGCCACCGCGTGGATGCGCTGGATGGAACCCTCGGTGATGTCGACCTCACCCGCCAGGGCGAGTGCCTCGACGTTCGCCCGGACATGGGGATGCACCGCTTCGCCGACCGATCCCAGGGCGGCCTCGCCGCGCAGGAGCGCGAGCACGAGGTCACCGTCGACCGGGTACAGGCCGTCGAGCGCCCCGGACCGATGGGCCGCGGCCAGCCGCATTCCCTGGTCGACCATGGCGGCCCACGCCGGCGTGTCGGCCCGGGCCTGCTCGAAGCGCCGAACGGCATCGGCCCAGCCCGTCTCGTCGACGGTCGCCACTGCCCATTCGTCGAACCCGCCGAGGGGCCGGTAGAGCGGGTCGGCGTCGTCCGACATGGCCGCTTCCGGCCCATGGGAGTGGTCCACGGCGGCCATCATGGCCCCCGGGTAGGCCATCCCGACATCCGGGTGCATTTCTGGTCGTGATCCGGGCCGAAAACGGTGATCTCACGACCGGGAATGCACTCAACGGTCAGGGTGCGGCCAGCCGTCCGACGAGCGTGGTCACCAGCCGCACCCGCTCGGCTTCGGCGAAGGGCGCCGCCTCCGACTGGGCGTCGAACTCCGCGAACCCCCGTCCGAAGCGGACGAAGGTGAAGTCGGCGTTGAGGGTCACTGACTGGCCTTCGAACCGGAACTTCACGACGGTCCGGTACCCGATCGACTGATCGCCCACCGTCAGCGCCGGGAGCTTGGTCGTCGTGGCCGTGGCATTCGTGGTGCTCGCGACCCTCCGCACCGCGGCGGCGTACGCCTGCGAGAAGCATCCGCTGAACGACGCCGCGCTCAGATCAGCAATCGCCGCCCGAGCCTGGTCTTCCGTCTCGCCGAAGGTGACGCTGGAGCTCACCGTCAAGGTGGTGCCCTTGCTGAAGTCGGGCGAGAACGCCCCGAGCGCGTCGTCCTTCTCCCCAAGGCGGGCCAACAGTGCGTTGTTGTTGGCGCACACGAGCGCGGCCTTGTCGAACTCGGGGTCCTCGCTACTGGGGTCGGGGGCGTCGGCGGTGAAGCCGGGGACATCGGCGGTGGTGTCCTCCCGTCGCCGCCGTATGGCCTATTTCAGTGTACGAGTGAACCGCCCGCCGTCGCATCGTGGCCACCCGCGGTGCGGTAGGGGTGGCCGTCGCCGTAGCCTGGCGCGGTGGAGGGGAAGCCGATCGGCCGGCGCGTAGTGCTCGGGATGATGGGCACCGGCGTGGCCGGCGTGCTCTTCGGTTCCAAGGCGGCCGACCTGCTCGAGCGAGTGATGGCGCCGATCACCTCGCGGGACGGCACTGGGTTTCTGTCGCTGTTCCCCGTGGGCCGTTTCCGCATCTACACCGTCACCGGGCGCCTCCACAGCCGCTCCGATGTCGACTATCGCCTCACCGTCAACGGCGCAGTCGAGACGCCGGTGACCTTGACCCTCGACGACCTGAAGGCCATGCCCGCCATCCGCATGACCAAAGACTTCCAGTGCGTCACCGGCTGGCGGGTGCACGACGTGAAGTGGACGGGCGTCCGCCTCGCCGATGTCATGGACTCCGCCGGCGTGCACGACGGGGCCTGGGGGGTGCGGCTCTTGTCCTTCGACGGGATCTACACCGAGACGCTCACCCTCGACCAGGCCCGGCGCGACGATGTCATCGTCGCCTACGAGATGCACGGCAAGCCGGTCACGTCCGCCCACGGCGGGCCGGTCCGGCTCTACGTCGCCCCGATGTACGGCTACAAGTCGATCAAGTGGCTGGAGACCATCGAGGTGGCGCCGGTCGAGCCCCGTGCCGGCTACTGGGAGCTCCGGGGCTACGACACCGACGCCTGGATCGGCAAGTCCAACGGCCGTGACGACCGCCCTGTGTAGTCATTGCCATGACGATCAGATCTGACATCCCGGCGCGGGCCCGGCTGGCGCGGTTCGACTCGGCCGAGCAGGCGCTGCACTGGGTCAACGCCGGCCTGTTCTTCGTCCTCATGGCCACCGCCGCCATCCTGTACATCGGGCCGCTCACCGCCCTGGTGGGCCGGCGGGAGCTGGTGCGCTACGTCCACGTGGTGTGCGGCCTGGCCGTGCCCTTCCCGGTGCTCGCCGCCCGGCTCGGGCCGTGGCGGCAGGGCTTCGTCGCCGATATCCGCGCCCTCGCCCGTTTCGACGACGACGACCGCCGGTGGCTGCGGTCGCTCGCCCGGAGGAGCAGGAAGCGGTCGGAGGAGATCCGGATGGGGAAGTTCCACCCTGGCCAGAAGCTCAACGCCGCCTTCACGCTGGGCGCCGTCATCGTGATGCTGGCCACCGGCTCGGTCATGCACTGGTTCCGGTACTTCCCGCTGGACTGGCGCACGGGATCGACGTTTGTCCACGACTGGCTGGCCATCGCCATCGGCATCGTCGTCATCGGCCACATCAAGATGGCCCTCTCCGACGCCGACGCCCGGCGGGGCATGAGCCAGGGCTGGGTACCCACCATCTGGGCCCGTAGGCACCGGCCCAAGTGGTACGAGGAGATGACCGGCCGGGCATCGGAGCCGGGGCGAGGCGGCCCCCCGCCGGCGAGCGGCTAGACAGAAGCCGTGCTGGGCGTCATCTCCTATGACCCGATCGTGCGGATCCATCTCGGACCGCTGTCGATCTCGCCCCACGGCATCTTCATCGCCATCGGGTTCATGGTCGGCGCCTGGTTCATGCTGCCGGAGTCCCGCAAGCGGGGCATGCCCGATGATGTCGTCTACCCCCTCTTCACCCTGGCTGCTATCGGGTCGCTGGTCGGCGCCCGTGTTGCCTACGTCGTCAACCACATCGCCGACTACGCCTCGTCGCCCCTCGACATCCTGCTGGTATGGCAGGGGGGCATCTCCCTGCTCGGGGGGTTCTTCGGGGCGATCGCCTTCGCCATCCCTCGCATACGGCGGGAGAAGCTGTCGTTTTGGAAGGTAATGGACGCCGCTGCGCCCGGGATGGCCTTGGGCGTCGTCGTCGGCCGCATCGGCGACCTGATCATCGCCGACCACCTGGGTAAGGCGACATCCTTCTTCCTCGGGTATCGCTGCCCGGCGCTCGGCGTCGAGACCGGTTCGCCGTGTGGCGCGACGGATCTGGTGAGCCGCACGCCGGGCCTCATCGTCCACCAGACGGCCCTCTACGACATGATGCTGGCCGCCGTCCTGCTGCTCGTCCTCGTGCGTCTACGCCGAACAGCCCACTTCGACGGGTTCCTCATCGTGGTGTTCGGTCTCGGCTATGGCATCAACCGGGTCATCGAGGACTTCCTCCGTGAGGACACCCGCCGGCTGGGCCTGACCGCCAGCCAGTGGACGGCGCTCACGACCCTCAGCCTGTGCCTGTATGTCCTGGCCGTGCGCCGGCGGACCCCCCGCTGGGGACGCTGGGACGATCCGCCCGCGCCTGCGTCTACCGTGATGGACGAGGATCGTGGCCCGGAGCCGTGATCGACGGACGACCAGAGGAGACTGCACAGTGGAGATCCGTATCGGGATCACCTATTCGCCCAAGGAGATCGAGATCGAGCTGGCCGACGACGACTCGGGTGAGAAGTTGATCAAGCAGATCAACACCTCCGTCGGCCAAGAGGGTTCCATGCTGTGGCTCACCGACAAGAAGGGCCGGCGGGTGGGCATCCCCACGGCCAAAATGTCCTACGTCGAGATCGGCGCCCCCCGCAGCGGCGACCGGCGGGTCGGCTTCACCCCAGCCGTGGCTACCACCAGCCCGTGACCGGCCCGCGAGGCCGGTCCTGGAACATTCATGGCCGGCCCTAACGGGCCGGACGTGAGAAGGTGTTGAGGGCGGGGCAGGTCGCCGACCTCCTCAACCGCCGGCTGCTCTTCGTCACCGGGAAGGGGGGCGTCGGCAAGAGCACGACCGCTGCCGCGCTGGCCCTCCTCAGTGCGGTCCGGGGCCGGCGCACCCTGGCCTGCGAGGTCGACGCCAAGGGCGACCTGGCCGACTTCTTCGAGACATCGCGCCCGGGGTTCGAGCCACACAAGGTCAGCTCGAACCTGTGGCTCATGGCCATGGACACCGAGGCGTCGTTGCGGGAGTACCTTCACCTCCAGCTCCGCCTGCCGTCGATCGCCAAGCTCGGCCCGCTGGCCCGGATTTTCGACTTCGTCTCGACCGCAGCCCCGGGCGTCAGGGAGATCCTGACCGTCGGCAAGCTCGGCTGGGAGGTGCGGGAGCGTCACTACGACCTGGTGGTGGTCGACGCCCCTGCCACCGGCCACATTGTCGGCCAGCTCACCGCGCCGCAGGCCATCAAGGACCTCGTCCGGATGGGCCAGATCCGCGAACAGACGGGCTGGTTGGCCGACCTGTTGGCCGACCCGGTGACCACCGGCCTGGTCGTGGTGACCACGCCGGAGGAGATGCCGGTGAGGGAGACCATCGAACTAGTGGCGAAGGTGCGGACCGAGACCGACATCGACGTGGCCGCCATCGTCGTCAACCGGGTGCTGCCCGAGCTGTTCAGCGGTGCCGACGAAGCGATCTTCGAGCGCCTGGCCGCGCCGGCGATGTCCGATCAGCTGGCCGATGCGGTCCGGGGACCGGTGGGGCCGGTCCTGGAGGCCGCCCGCCTGGCCGTGACCTTGCGCCGGACCCGGGCCGGGCACCTCGACCACCTGCGGGAGTCGCTGGATCCCACCGTGGGGCTCCTCTACGTGCCGTACCTCTTCGCCCGGGGCCACGGCCTGCGCACCACCGGCCAGGTCGCCGACGCCCTGAGCGCGGAGCTGGGCTACTGATGGGGTGCAAGTGAGCGGCCCGGGAGGCCGGTCCGTGACCCAGTCGCTCGAGCAGCTGCTGGCGGCCAAGGAGATCGCCATCTGCTGCGGCGCCGGCGGCGTGGGCAAGACGACAACCGCGGCGGCCGCCGCGGCCATGGCCGCGGTGTCCCTGGGCGGGAAGGTATTGGTCCTCACCGTCGACCCGGCCCGGCGGCTGGCCGACGCGCTGGGCATGAAGGAGCTGGGCAACACCGAGGTCCGGGTGCCCGACTCGGTCCTGAAAGCGGCCGGCGTGGAGCCCCGGGGCGAGCTGTGGGCGGCCATGCTCGACGCCAAACAGTCCTGGGACGAGCTGGTCCGCCGCCACGCCCCCGACAACGCCACCGTCACGCGCATCCTGGGGAACCCGCTCTACCAGAACATCTCCGGACGCTTCGCCCAGGGCAACGAGTACATCGCCATGGAGCGGCTGTACGAGATCCACCGCACTGGGACCTACGACCTCATCGTGGTCGACACGCCGCCCACCCGTCACGCCCTCGACTTCCTGGAAGCACCCGACCGCATGGCCGAGTTCTTCTCCAGCCGGCTGCTGCGGTGGCTGACCGCTCCGAGCCGGTCGCGGGTGCTCACATTGGCCAGCCGGCCCTTCTACCAGGTAGCCGACCGCCTCCTCGGCTCGCAGTTCCTCCAGGACATCGCCGAGTTCTTCCTGCTCTTCCAGACCATGTACGACGGCTTCGTCGAGCGGGCGGAATCGGTCAAGCGGCTCGTCCACGGCAAGCGGACCACGTTCATCGTGGTCACCTCGCTGGAGGCGACGCCGCTGCGCGAGGCTGAGTTCTTCATGGACGCCCTGGCCGGCATGGGGATCCACCCCGGCGCGCTGGTGCTCAACAAGGTCCTGCCCGAGTACCTGCTCGACGCCGGCGCCACGAAGGCTGCCGAGGGCCTGCGGTCCGACGGAGCCCGGCTGGCCGCCGAGCTCGGGCCCGATGCCGGCGACCCGGTCGCAGTTGCCCGCGTGCTGCGCGAGGTGGGCGAGAGCTTCCTGAACTTCGGGGTAGTAGCCAAGCGCGAGGCGGAGCAGCGGGCCGAGCTGGCGACGAGGCCCGATGTCACCGTCGCCGTCCCCTTCTTCGAGACCGACATCTACGATCTCGCCGGCCTCCTGCGCCTGGGCCGCATCCTCTGGACGGGTTCCTAGGGTGGCCGCCCTGGCGGAGCTCGCCCGCTCCATTGGCCTGGAGGCCCCGGCCATCGGGCACCTGCAACGCCTGGTCGCCTCGTGGGGACTGCTGTCGGACCTCTCCTTCTCCGACCTCCTTCTCTACGTCCCCACAGTGCCGGGCGACATCTCTACATTCACCATCCTCGGCCAGGTCCGCCCCACCACCAGCCAGACGCAGTACCTCGACGACGAGGTGGGAAGAGTAGTGCGGGTTGCCGATGTCGGGCTGGTCGCCAGCTCCTGGCAGCTCGGCGTGATCGTCGACGGCGAGGCGACCGTCCAGGCCCGGGGCGTGATCGCCAGCATCCAGTGCATCCCGATCCGTTGGAAGGACTCGTTGCTGGCCGTCCTGGCCCGGGCCGCGGCTCCCTCGGTTGGCCGCCGGCCGGGTGAGCTGGAGCGGGTCTACGTCGAGCTTTTCGACGGCTTCGCCCGCATGATCACCGTCGGCGACTTCCCCTTCGGCGCCGAGGAGACCGAGGTCGACGAGGCGCCTCGGGTGGGCGACGGCGTCGCCCGGCTCGATGCATCCGCCCGCGTCGACTTCGTGTCGCCCAACTTCGTTTCCGCCCTTCACCGTATGGGCCTTCACGGCAACACCGAGGGCGCCCGCCTGGGGGAGCTGGGCTTCGACGAGTCGCCGGTGCGAGCGGCTTTCGCCATCGGGCTTCCGATCACCCAGGAGATCGAGCGCCGGGAGGTCATTGTCCTCCTGCGCTGCATCCCCTTCCTTGAGCACGGCCGGGTGACCGGCGCGGTGGTGCTGCTGCGCGATGTCTCTGACCTGCGCCGGCGGGACCGGTTGCTGGTCTCCAAGGACGCCACCATCCGGGAGATCCACCACCGGGTGAAGAACAACCTCCAGACCATCTCCTCACTCCTGCGCCTCCACGGCCGGCGCCTGGAGTCCTCCGAGGCGCGCGCCGCACTGGAGGAGTCGGTGCGACGGATCCGTTCTATCGCCCTTGTGCATGAGACGCTCTCCGCCGGCGCCAGCCAGGAGGTCGACTTCGGAGAGATTGTCCGCCAGTTGGTGCGCATGGTGGGGGAGGGCATCGGCTCCGACGAGCGGCCAGTCCGGCTCATCGTCGAGGGTAGCCCCGGCGAGGTGCGGGCCGAGGTGGCCACCCCGCTGGCGTTGGTCCTGACCGAGCTGCTCCAGAACGCCCTCGAGCACGGGTTCCCGGCCGAGCACTTCGCCCACCGCTCCGCCCCGGCGCGGGTGCTGGTGAGCCTGGCCAACGACGGAACGCAGCTGGTGGTGCGGGTGGCGGACAACGGCGTGGGCCTGCCGGCCAACTTCACCCTCGACGGAGCGACCCTTGGCCTCACGATCGTCCGAGCCCTGGTCATCACCGACCTCAACGGCACCATCTCCATGGAGAGCGCCGGCGGGACGGTGGTCGAGATCCGGGTCCCGGTCGAGCCCTCAGCCACCGCCTTGAGCTGAAGGGAAAGCCGAGGGCTCCCGGCGGCCGGCCCGTACCTTGAGCGCGATCGACAGGGTGGCCGAGATGGCCAGGCCCAGCGCGACCAGGGCCAAGATCACGTAGACCAGCGTTGGTTTCCCGTGCCCGGCCAGAACCAGGTACACGTCGGGGGCCAGGAAGGTGACCGCCGAGACCCCGACGCAGCGGCGGGCCGCGGCCTTGTGCCCGTCGAGCAGGTTGGTGACGACACCGGCTGTAGCCAGGGCGTACGGCCAGGACGCGGCCAGGTCAAGGGCGCCGTAGATCCAGGGGCTGACGCCGTAACGGCCGAGGGTCCGGCCCACTACGATCGAGCGCGCCACCGACCAGGCCAGCACGGCCACGACCCAGGCACGGGTGCAGATGGTGCGGCGTCGAGTGTTGGTCATGCTCCTCCCGGAGGTATCGGTCGCTCTATTGCCCTGCTGAAGAACTGACCGATGCTGCCTTCGGACCCGTGTACCGGTAGCGTCGGGTCCCGAATGGAGGGTTCATCATCGTCCGGCATCGTGAACGCGGCCAGCGCCAAGGTTAGCGCCCGTGATGTCAGGCTGGCGTGGTTGGTTCACATCTTCACCACCTCGGGCATCATCGCCGGCATGCTCGCCCTGGTGGCGGTCATCGAGGGGCGGGCCGTCGGCGCCATCGGGTGGCTCATCGTCGGCACCTTGATCGACACCGTCGATGGCCCCCTCGCCCGCTACTGGGGGGCAGTGGAGGCAGTGCCCCAGATCGACGGCCACCTGCTGGACGCAGTCGTCGACTTCGTGGGCTGCGTTGCCGTCCCTCTTGCCTTCCTTTGGCGGTTCGAGCTGCTGCCCTTCGGGCTGGCCCTGCCGGTCGTCAGCGTGGCATTCGCGACATCGGCATTGTGGTTCGCCCGCACCGACATGATGACGGAGGACAACTGGTTCAAGGGGTTCCCGACGGCCTGGAACCTGGTGGTGCCCACTATGTTCATTATCAACGGCGCTCCGCTGTTGAATGCCGCCATCATCATGGTCCTCGCCCTCCTCCAGCTCACCGACGTGAAGTTCGTCCATCCGGGCCGGGTCGTCGAGCTGCGGCCGGTGACCCTGGCCGTTACCGCCGGGTGGGTGATCTGCATCGGCGCCCTCGCCGGGATGTCCCACGACCTGCCGTGGTGGGGGCCGGTGGTCCTGCTGATCGGCCCCACCTACCAGGTGGCGCTGACGCTGCGCCGCACCTTCGCCGACCACCAGCCGGCGCCCCACCCCGCCTAGCCGACTCGTCGGATCGCGGAACTGCAAGGCAGGTGCAGGCTTCTCATGGCCGTGAAAGCCACGCGAGATCTGCTAGATCGCGTTGGCGGGCCTGCCTCTCGCGTTCGAAGATGGCCTCGGTCTTGGTCAGCACCAGCTTGTACGGGCGCCCGGTGCGCCTCGTCTGGTGGGTCACGGGGAGTTCCGTGGGATCGAGCCGGCTGTGAACATGACGCCGGCGCTCCTGGGCGAGTGGCCACTCCAACGTCTGCCGAGCCGGGTCGGCGAGGAACCCGCAGAGCACACCGCACAGCTCGCAGCTGCAACCGCCGGAGAGCTCGATCGACCAGTCGTCATCGCGTCGTGGTGCGCGGGCGAGCCGCGCCTCGATCCGTCCGGCGCAGTGCCCCACCATGGGGTCGAGCCCGGTGGTGGCGCGGCGCGCTGGCGGAAGCGCTCGCGCCGCCCGCAGGACCGTCATCAGGCAAGGGAGCAGGTCGTCGGTCTCCACGCAGAGAAATCCCATCGCCTCGTCCCGAAGATCGGTAGCGGCGAGCACCGACGCGCATTCGATCACCGCGAGTATCGGCTGGCCCAGCTCGACCAATGCCTGGTCGCGACGGCTCGGCGGCATGAGGCTCCGCCTTTGCTTCGCCGCCGCCTTCAGCCACCGCCACGAGTCCGCCACGAGCAGCCGTGCCATCGAAGTACCGGTGCTGCCTGCGGCGTGAAGTGCCTCACAGAGCGGGAATAGCGACGCGATCCACGCCAGGCGAACCCGACCACCCGGCGTCCACACCTGCGCTCGATCGGACCACAGGGCGAGGAGGTCGCGCGTCCAGCCTTCTCCGTAGCCATCAATGAGTGCCACCAGTCCTGACGCGTGACTGCGGGCCAGCATCTCCACTCGGAGCGGTCTCAGCAGCATGGCGGCCAGTGCCGCATCATCAAGGGAGCGGGCGACACGGAGCGCCTTGGCGAGAAATCGTGACCCTTGCTCGCCGTTGGCGACGTTGTCCCAGAACGGCTTCAGCATTGCCGCCATCTCCCGGGCACCCGCCACATCCCTGGCTCGTATGTGGGCCGAGAGCTGGTCGAGCGCCCAGCCGGGCGACGCCTCCGAGCGCACGGCGAAGCCCCGCCGGCGTGGCCACAAGACCACCGCTCCCCGGCGGTACCAGCGGTC
>JANMRJ010000299.1:0-2477 GCA_031370985.1 Acidimicrobiales bacterium | reverse complement strand
CCGAGGATCCAGTCGAGCTGGTCGGCCATGAGGAACAGGGTGGCCAGGCTCGGGGTGTTGTAGGTCTGGTCGCGGCGGGCGTTCTCGATGGCGGTGGCCATGCTGAGCGACTCGGGAATCCAGCGACCGGTGGCGACGATCCGGTCGACCCGCTCGATGGCGGCGGGGGAGCAGAGGGCGATCCAGATGCCGCCGTCGGCACCGAAGCCCTTCTGGGGCGAGAAGTAGTAACAGTCGAACTGGGCCGGGTCGACCCGCATGCCGCCGGCGGCCGACGTGGCGTCGACCAGCACCAGTCCCTCATTGACGAGCACCGGCCGGACGACCTCCATGGACACGCCGGTGGATGTCTCGTTGTGGGTGAGGGCGTAGGTGTCGATGTCGGGGTAGGGCTTCAGCTCGGGGTGGGTGCCGGCGGGCGAGGTGATGATGTCCGGGCTGTCGAGGTGGGGGGCGTTGGCCGCCATGGTGGCGAACGACTCGGAGAAGTTGCCGAAGGAGAGGTGCTGGCTACGGCGCTCGATCAGCGAGAACACGGCGACATCCCAGAAGTAGGCGGCGCCGCCGTTGCCGAAGACCACCTCGTAGCCCTCGGGGAGGGCGAACATGTCGGTCATCCCGGCCCGCAGGCGGCCGACCACCGAACGCACCGGGGACTGGCGGTGACTGGTGCCGAGGAACGTCGGCGCCGCCGCGGCCAGGGCGGCGACCGCCTCGGCCCGCACCTTGGACGGTCCGCTGCCAAAGCGCCCGTCGGCGGGGCGGAGGTCGTCGGGAAGGGTGATGTCAGAGGGGTTCATGTGGGGACCACTATCGCATCTGACCCCGTGTCAACCGGAATGCGTTCTCGTGCGTCATTGAGGGAGAATCGAGGTGGGAGAGGACGGCGGGCATGTCCCGCCGGGGCCCGTCATCGGCGGGTGGTCTCGGCGGACAGGCGCGCCAATCGGAAGAGCGCGTCGTCGACGCCGATCCGATGGTTCCAATTCCCACTGAACCCCACCACGTAGGGCCCGCCCGGAGTGCCGATGTACCAGGACTCCACCCTTTCGGGATCGTCAGTCCTACCCGCCACGGAGAACAGGAAGATTTCATTCGTCGCCTGTTTCGCCGCCACTCGACTGTCCCAGTAGAGGGCCCGCGGCCCTGCGGCATGCACGATGACGATCGGGAACCCGACACTGTCGCTTACCCAGCACTCCTCGTAGGCGGGCTCGAGCTCAGCGTGATGGACCTCCGGCAGGATCAGCTTGGCCGCGGCCAAGGGGAAGCGGGAACACAGCTCCCGCACCGCCTGCCGGCTGGCCTTCGGAGGCTGCACATCGGGGTCGGACAGGTCCAGATTTCGGAGGCAGTGCACGTCGTTGCGCTCGAATCCTGCGGGTACCGGAAGGTTGCTCGCCTCCGCCGGCCCGGGATCCATCGTGACGATGAGCTCGCGACGCTGTTTCTCGTACAGCCCACGGCTCTCGTCGGGCTTCCACTCCGGGGGACGAGCCCTGTCGAGCTGCGCCCGCACGGCGAGCGTCATGTCGAAACCGGCGATGGACTTCCCGAATACCGCACCCGTGGCTCGCGTGCCCCGAGAGCACCCGTCGATCAGGAAAGTCCAGCCGCTGCCTTCTGCTGCATCGCGGTACGCGGCGACTGCGTCGCCCGGCTCGCCCTTCATCTCGAACACCCGGCGTAGGGAGCTCGGCGTCTCGGCGCGGAACGCATCGATGCTGGCGGCGTGGTCCGACTTGGAGCGCAAGGATGTCCCCGGGGCCCGATAGGCAACCACTGGATCGTCTTGCATGGCCTCCAGCTGCAGGCGTCCGGCATCGCCGGTCCCGGAAGGGAGCATTCGACCAAGGACCGCCAGCACGCCGACAACCCCGATCACTCCAGCGAGAGCGAGGGCCGTGATGGCGGGCCGGGACACGGGAGGCTTCACGCCCCCATCCTTGCCGCCACGACCGGGCTGGGGCGCTCGAGTGGCGCGTCATGCTGCGAATGCCGTTGCGCCGGCCGACAGGGCATGTGACGATCGCGGGCGTGCCTGAGACGACCAAGAGCCCGTTCCCCCGCCTGTCCCGCCGCATCGGCGCCATCGAGGAGTCGGCCACGCTGGCCGTGGACGCCAAGGCCAAGGCCCTCGTCGCCGCCGGCCACGATGTCATCGGCTTCGGCGCCGGCGAGCCCGACTTCCCGACGCCGGCCCACATTGTGGCCGCCGCGGTCGAGGCCGCCCCGCAGGCCAAGAACCACCGGTACACGCCGGCCGGCGGCCTCCCGGAGCTGAAGGAGGCGGTGGCGCTCAAGACGGCGAAGGATTCCGGCTACGAGGTGACCGCGGCGCAGGTCGTGATCACCAACGGGGCCAAGCAGGCCGTCTACAACTCCTTCGCCGCCCTCCTCGACCCTGGCGACGAGGTGCTGGTGCCGGCGCCGTACTGGGTCACCTACCCCGAGGCCATCCGCCTCGCCGGCGGGGT
>JANMRJ010000270.1:0-3102 GCA_031370985.1 Acidimicrobiales bacterium | reverse complement strand
CTTCTTCCTCGGCCCGGCGATCCTGGGGCTGACCTGGCTAGAGGACCTCCACGAGCATTCGCCGAGCGGTCATCGCGCCCTCCTGATCGCCGTCGTCGCCGCGGCGGATGCGGTCGTCAACCCGTTCGGACCGCAGGTCTGGGCCTATGCGGCGGGTCTGTCGACCAACGCCATCGTCACGAGCCGGATCAGCGAGTGGGAACCCACTTCACTCCGCACGGTCCCGGGCCTGCTCTTCTTCGGGTCGGTGGCGCTTGTCGTCGTCCTGCTCGCACGGCGCGGGCGATCGACACCCTGGCCGACTCTGCTCTGGCTCGGCGCATTTGCGGCGGTCGGCGCGTATGCGATCCGTGGCGTCGCCTGGTGGCCGCTCGGCGCGGCCGTGGCGGTCGCCGGGGTGCTCGCGGTGCAGGTGACGACGACAGCGGAGGCTGGCGTGACCGAGCCTGCACGGCGCGAACGGAAGAGCCCCCTCAACCTCGTCGTCGTCGGCCTGATCATCGTCCTGTGCGTGATCCTCCTGCCCATCTGGCGCCCGCTGGACGCCCGGATCGGCGCGCCACTCAACCTCGTCGGCGACGCGCCGGCCGGGATCACCGCGAAGCTGCGCGACCTCGCGAAGCCCGGTGATCGGATCCTCAACCCGCAGCCCTGGGGCTCGTGGTTCGAGCTCGCCCTGCCCGACAACCCGGTCGTCCTGGACTCGCGGATCGAGGTCTTCCCGCCCAAGGTCTGGGACGACTACGACGTCGTCCGCTCCGGCGGCGATGGCTGGCAGGCGATCCTCGCCGATTGGCATCCCCGGTTCGTCGTGGCGGGCGTCGACGAGAATGACTTCATCGCGCGGCTCCGATCAACCGGCTGGACGGCAGCCTACAGCGACAGCGACGCCACGATCCTCGTTGCGCCCGGCTGATCAGCGCGGGCCCGGCGCGCCGTGCGCGTTGGCACGAATCGGATAATCCAGCCCCTCAATTATCCGATTATCGGCAAAGAGCCTATCCAGAGAAGCATCGGTAGCTCGATGTGAGACGTTGGACCAGCAGCGACCACGCGCCGTCCCAACTCGTCGCTCAAGGCCCAAGCCCGCCGAGCACATCGAGCAGCCGCTCGTCACGGATGGGCACACATGTGATCCGGAGCGCTCGCTCCCGCGTCGCGACGATCCGGGCCGAGCCGTAGTCGCAGACCGTGATGTACGTCGCGGCGAGGTACGCGTCGAGGATCGTCGAGCCCGGGATCGCGCTGTCGTTGGTCGGCTCCGAGGCGTCGGCCAGGTCGTGATCGAGGTAGAGGACCTCGGTTCTGCTTGACCGGAGCTCGTCGACCGTCCGCTGCTGCACGGCGTCGGTGTTCGTGACTCCGGGGTTGTCCATCGTCGCCCAGGCGCCGGCGCTCCGGTCGGCGAGGTAATACACGAGCATCGGATTGAGCAGCGTGAACCGGTTACTGGTCAGGGCGACGAAGACCGGCTCGTCGCGAGACGTGCTCGCGAGGATCGTCCGGACCCCAGCAACGAGCCCCGCCTCGGACGGCGTCATCGACCCGCGCTCGACCCGCAGGAGCGAGAACGATCCGAGGATCAGGCACAGGACGCAGGTCAGGGCCAGGCCGGCGAACGCGCCCAGGCGCGCAAACCGGGCACGTGCGGGCAATGCGCCGCCGGCCGGCACGGAGAACGGACCGGCCAGGACCCCGAGCAGGATCAGCCCCGGGATCGCCGCCTGCGCCTGGTGGTAGATGTCCGCCCGGCTGACCGACTGGAACTGGCACAGCGCGCCGAACACGATCAGAGGGAGCACCGAGCGCGGCAGGCGCCCGAGGAGGCAGGCGACGGCCGCCGCGCCGACCGCCAGCTTCGGCACGATGACGAGGCTGAGGAACAGGAACACCGCGACGATGTCGTCGGCGCGAGGCGGCGGCACGTACCGAAACTGGCGAGTCCCGATAAGCGGGAACCAGATCACCTGTTGAACGAGATCGGGCAGGGGGATTGTCAACGCCATGAACACCCCGACCGGCACGGCGAGCGCGCCGAAGCCGATGAGGAGATCGCGCCGGCGCGGCAACAGCAACGCGCCGATGACGGCATAGGCGCCGACATCGAACCGGGCGAGGAAGGCGACGCCCAGGACGAGCCCGGCCGCCCGATCGTGGCCGTCCCGACGCAGCAGGAGCCCGGCGAGAGCGAGCAAGAGCGCAAGCGACCACGCGGTCAGATCGACTCCGAGGACGAACGAAGCCGCCGCGAGGCCACCGATCATGAGGATTGCCGCGACGAGGTGCGGCGCTCGGGGCCGAAGCAGCGCGTAGCCGGCGGCGCCCTGGCCGGCGATCACGAGCAGGCCGAGTCCACGGATCACGAGGATGCTCGGCCCGAACACGGCCGTGACCAGGGCCGACAGGATCGGGCTGCCCGGGCCATAGAGCCACCAGAAGTCGCGATAGGGAAGCGCGCCGTGAGCGAGGAACGTTCCCGCCGAGCCGGCCAGACCGCCGTCGTAGGTGTTCAGGGGCGCCAGCAGGTTCGGGCCGGCGAACAGCGCCGCGAGGACCCCGACCGCGACGGCATGGCGATCGATCAGGACCAGTCCCCCTGTTCCAGACAGGACCGTTGACGAGGCACGGCCGACGACGACGGGCTGCTACCGTTCCAGTATGTCCTCTGAACTCGACGTCGTGGTCCTCGGGGGCGCGGGCCACGTCGGACTTCCGCTCAGCCTCGCCTTCGCTCAGGCCGGACTCCGGGTCGGCATCTACGACATCAGCCAGCCGGCCCTCGATCGGCTCGCCGCGGGCGAGATGCCGTTCAAGGAGAACGGCGCCGACGAGCTCCTGCGGGAGATCCTGCCGACCGGCCGGCTCGAGATGAGCACCGACGGCGCGATCCTCGAGCGGACGATGCAGGTCATCGTCGTGATCGGGACGCCGGTCGACGAGTTCCTCGGGCCGTCGATGACCGTCTTCGAGCGGGCGGTCGCCCAGATCTCGCCGCACCTGAAGGACGGGGTGCTCGTCGTCCTGCGCAGCACCGTCTATCCGGGCACCACGGCCTACGTCGCCCAGCGTCTCGCGAAGCGCGGCAGCGTCGTCGACGTCGCC
>JANMRJ010000262.1:0-2763 GCA_031370985.1 Acidimicrobiales bacterium | reverse complement strand
CGCGTGGGCCGCCGATATCCTCGGGCTTGGGGCACTCCTGAACCGCAAGCCCGGCGCCCTCTCGGGCGGCCAGCAGCAGCGCGTCGCGATCGGCCGCGCGATCGTCCGCGAGCCCTCCGTGTTCCTGTTCGACGAGCCGCTCTCCAATCTGGACGCAAAGCTCCGGGTCGAGATGCGAACCGAGCTTCTCCGGATTCAGCGCCAGCTCAAGGCGACGGTCGTCTACGTCACGCACGATCAGGAGGAAGCCATGGCGCTGTCGGACGTCATGGTCGTGATGCGCGACGGGCGGATCGAGCAGCAGGGGTCTCCCGCGGAGGTCTACGCCCACCCTCAAAGCGAGTTCGTGGGCGGCTTCGTCGGGAGCCCGGCGATGAACCTGCTCGACGGGACCGTTGTCAACGGCCGGCTCGTCGCCGGGACGATCAGCGCCGATGGCGTATCGGCCGAGGACGGCGCGGTTCGCGTCGGCATCCGCCCAGAGTAGATCGTCCTCGGTTCGTCAGTCGCGGCGAATGAGCGTGCCGCGACGTTCGAAGCGACGGTCGAGCTGATCGAGGCCATTGGGCCGCGTTCCGTGGTCAGCCTCCTGGCGGCCAGTGGGCCGGCGATGACGGCGGTCGTCGAGGCGCGCTCCGCCGCGACCCTGGTGGAGGGCGTGAGCGCCCGCTTCGCGGTCCGTCACGACGCCCTCCACCTCTTCCCGGCACGCCCGGAGGACTGACCACGGCGGCCGCGGTGGCGGGCACAGGCCGCTGATTTCACCAGAGTGCGTCGCCCGGACGCTTCGCGTGTCACCATGCGTCGGTGGAACCGCCACCGATTGTCAGCTGGGGCGATGATGCTCGACGGGAGTTGCCGTCACAGGCGCGAGGGCGGCATCTCGTGCTGGACTACTACGCGGCACGCTGCTGTGGGCGGAACGTCTCCGTTGGCGACCTTCGCCTGCGCTGGCTATCTGGCAGCGACGCTGTTCCGGAGGAGTTTCAGGCGATGCGCGCGCCGTCCGACATGGACGCGTTCATCCAGCGCGACCTGGTCGCGGTGATCGAAGCCGCGCGAGGACGCGTCGTGATGCGCGGCTGGAGCCGCTTCCGGCACCCGGTGGTGGAGCTCGACGGTGAGATCTGGCTCGACTTCATCGGGGCGTGTCGATCCCGGAGTGCCTGGAGGCACTGAGCGCGTCGTCGACGGGGCTCCCCGGGAGCCTCGGTTCGGCGGCCGCGGGACAAGGTCCCGCTTGGACGGCTTCGGCCGGAGGTTGCGCCCGACGGTCCACGGTGCGCGGATGCAACTCGTGCTTTCGAAAGCCATTGCGGGGTGCATTCGCGAAGGTCATCGTCCGCGCGAAGCCTCAGTGAGAGATCCGATCCCCCGCGGGTTTTGGTGACAGGCGCTGAGGCTTCGCCACGAGCCGCAGCATGAGCCCGCAGTGATTCTGGATCGGCCCGAAACGGGTCGCTCCAGCGGGTCGGCGCGGGCAGCAGCAGTTTCTGGCCTGTAAACCAGCACGCGATCTCGCTCTGCCGGATGGATGCAATGCCATTGGGCGGCGGGCAGGGGGTATCAGCAAGCCGGCGCACGCGACAGTTGCCTTCGACGCGTCGGCAGCGCCCTGCCCCAAGTCAAGACGCGCGCCTCACCGCTCAACGGAGGAGTTGGACATGGGCCTCATCGCATGGATCGTGCTCGGCGCCATCGCCGGGTTCCTCGCCAACATGATCGCCGGCGGGCGCGAAGGAGTGATCGGAACGGTCATTCTTGGGATCATCGGCGCCGTCGTGGGTGGGTTCATCGCGGGCACCCTCCTCCACGTTGCGGATGTCACCGGCCTCAACGTGGAGAGCATCGTCGTTGCGGTATTCGGCGCGATCGTCGTCCTCGCAGTCTGGCGCGCAGTCTCAGGTCGCCGGGTCACCGCCTAACTGGCAGCGCATCCTCGGCCTTACTGAGGTTCCCCGGTGAGGATGAGACTGGCGAACGTGACAGCGGTCCGCTGGGCCTGCGTGGGCCAGTCGCCGATCCGGCGGTCACGGGTCGGCTGGCACCCCCATCGTTCCTGCCTTCGGTCCAGCTGGTGCACCTTGGGCGGAGTGGCTGACCCGCCTGCGCCGGATCCGAGCGTGAACCGGCGCCCAGATCGCCATCCGGCTCGGGCCTGCCGTTCAGAACCACCCGAGCTCCGGGCCGAACGTGCACCATCTGGACCCAAGGCAGGATCTCGGGCTGGGCGCCTCCGAACGCTTCGCCGCGTGAGTCTCACTGGCACCGGGGAACTTCAGTCAGTGCGTGGTCAGCCAGGCGGTCCGCGGCTGCCGGACTCCGGGCGCTCGCGCCAATCGCTCGTCCAGACCTACCAGGGCAGGAGCTTCGCCGAGGCCTTGTAGATCGGCTGGAGGACCCGTTGGCCGTCGCGCGCGATGTCGAGCAGGTTCGGCTGAACGGCATCGATCAGGATGTGCGGGTTCATCCAGGCCTGGACGAGCGTGCCGCCGCGGAAGGTCAGCTCGAGGGTGATCCCCTCGAGCGTCGGCTCGGACCAGGACTGGTCGAACGTGAAGTTGCCGAGCGAATACCAGATCGGCTTGCCCTTGTAGACCTCCATCGCCTGGGCCCAATGCGGGTGGTTGCCGATGACGAGGTCGAACCCCGCCTGGATCATCCGGTGACCGAGCCGCTGCTGGAGCCGCGATGGCCCGCTCGTGTACTCGACCCCCCAGTGGGGGAAGGCGATCACGACCTCGGCGCCGGCGGCGCGCGCGG
>JANMRJ010000243.1:0-2555 GCA_031370985.1 Acidimicrobiales bacterium | reverse complement strand
GCCAGGTGCAGAACATCAAGGCCGCCAAGAAGCTCGTCGACTCCATGATCCCCGAGGTGTGGGACGTCCTGGAGGAGGTCATCAAGGAGCACCCGGTGTTCCTGAACCGGGCCCCCACGCTGCACCGCCTCGGCATCCAGGCCTTCGAGCCCCTGCTCGTCGAGGGCAAAGCCATCCAGATCCACCCGCTCGTGTGCGCGGCATTCAACGCCGACTTCGACGGTGACCAGATGGCCGTCCACCTTCCCCTGTCCGCCGAGGCCCAGGCCGAGGCGCGGGTGCTGATGCTGTCGGCCAACAACGTCTTGTCGCCGGCCCACGGCCGCCCGCTGACCGTGCCCAGCCAGGACATGGTCATCGGCATCTACTACCTCACCGAGCAGACTGCCGGCGTGCCCGGCGAGGGCCGCAAGTTCTCCCACCTGTGGGAGGTCGAGCGGGCCATCGACGAGGGCGAGCTGCAGGTCCACGCCGAGATCGGCATCCGCGACGGTGACGATGACGGCAAGCCGCTGTACCGCACCACTACCGCCGGCCGGCTGTTCTTCGAGCGGGCCCTGCCCGCAGACTTCTGCGCCAAGTTCGGGTACATCACCGACGTCGTCAAGAAGCGCGACATCACTGACATCGTCGAAAAGCTGGTCGCCGACTACACCAAGGCGGTCGTGGCCAGGAGCCTCGACGCCATCAAGGACCTCGGCTTCCGCTACGCCACCCAGTCCGGCCTCACGATCGCCATGTCCGATGTCACCACGCCGCCGGACAAGGGGATCATCCTCGACAAGTACGAGAAGGAAGCCGACAAGATCGAGTCGCAGTTCAAGCGGGGCATCATCACCGACGATGAGCGCCGGCAGAAGGAAGTCGAGATGTGGACCAACGCCACTCGCGAGGTGCGCGTGGCCATGGAGAAGACCTTCGCCGAGATGACGTTCAACCCCATCGACATGATGGTGGCCTCTGGCGCCCGAGGGAACATCATGCAGGTCCAGCAGATCGCCGGTATGCGCGGCCTGGTGGCCAACCCCCGCGGTGACATCATCCCCCGCCCGATCAAGAGCAACTTCCGCGAGGGCCTCTCCGTCCTCGAGTACTTCATCTCCACCCACGGGGCCCGGAAGGGCCTGGCCGACACCGCCCTGCGGACTGCCGACTCCGGCTACCTCACCCGCCGGCTGGTCGACGTGGCCCAGGAGCTCATCATCCGTGAGCTGGACTGCGACACCCCGCGCGGCATCTGGCTCGAGAACATCGAGCCCGACACCGCCAGCAAGCGCAACAGCCTGGAGACGCGCCTGTACGGCCGTCGCCTGGCCGAGCCGGTCACGCTGTCCGACGGCATGGTCTACCCCCGGGGCACCGAGGCCACCGATGTGGAGATCGCCGCCATGCGCGACGATCCCGGCGTCAACCGGGTGCGAGTCCGCTCGGTCCTGAACTGCGAGGCCACCCACGGCGTCTGCGCCATGTGTTACGGCCGCTCGCTGGCCACGGGTCGCGACATCGAGCTCGGTGAGGCGGTCGGCGTCATCGCCGCCCAGTCCATCGGCGAGCCCGGCACGCAGCTGACCATGCGTACCTTCCACACCGGTGGCATCGCCCAGACCGACATCACCCACGGCCTGCCCCGGGTGGTCGAGCTGTTCGAGGCCCGCACGCCCAAGGGCAAGGCCATCCTGGCCCGTACCTCGGGCGTGGTCCGCATGATCGACGACGAGGTCAAGGGCCGGACGGTCACGATCGTGGCTGACGACGGCACCGAGGAGGCGTACCCGATCTCCAACCGAGACCTGGCCCGCCTGCTCGTCACCGAGGGCCAGGAAGTCATCGCCGGCGATGCCCTCGTCGAGGGGCCCAAGGACCCCAAGGAGCTCCTGGAGATCAAGGGCATCCGCGAGACCCAGCAGTACCTCGTGGACCAGGTCCAGCAGGTGTACCGCCCCCAGGGCGTGTCCATCCACGACAAGCACATCGAGCTGATCGTCCGCCAGATGCTCAAGCGGGTGCTGGTGGCCGAGCCGGGGGAGTCCGACCTCCTGCCCGGCGAGCGGGTCGAGTCCCGGAACTACGCCGAGATCAACCGGGCGCTCGTCCAGGAGGGCAAGACGCCGGCCGAGGGTCGTCCCGAGCTGATGGGTATCACCAAGGCGTCGTTGGCCACCGAGTCGTGGCTGTCGGCGGCGTCGTTCCAGGAGACCACCCGGGTGCTGACCGAGGCGGCCATCGAGGGCAAGCGCGACCAGCTCCTGGGCCTCAAGGAGAACATCATCATCGGCAAGCTGATCCCGGCTGGGACGGGCATGCTCCGCTACCGGGGCCTGGAGATCCAGGCGCCGGAATACGAGCCGCTGCCCTTCTACTCCTCCGATGTCCAGGACCCCGCCGCCTGGCTGGCCAACGTGGGCCGCGACCCCGACGCCATGGAGGGCACCACCATCACCGTCGCCCCCGAGCGCCCGAGCGAGGACGAAGAGAGCTTCTTCGGCACGGCGCCCGACATCGCCGGATAAGCGGCCCCCGATCTGGCTGCAGTGACCCGAACATCGGGGCCGTCG
>JANMRJ010000236.1:0-1087 GCA_031370985.1 Acidimicrobiales bacterium | reverse complement strand
CTCCGAGCGGGCCGAACGCCGCTGGCTCCGGTCGGAACTCGAACGGCTGTGTCCCGCCGAGAACGCTCGGTTCAGACGACGATCGCCGTCGTCATCGCTCAGGCGTTCTCGAGGATCCGGAAGAACTCGTCTTCGTCCTCGGGCGTGAGGTCATCGATCACAAACTGACGCAGGTCCCCCATCGGTTCGATGCCCTGAAGAACCTCTGCGATCGTTGTCGGCGTCTTCGGCGGTCTCCCGATTCGCTGCGTTGTCCGACATGGCACCTCCTCTTGGGTTGGCGGCGGCTCTGCCAACGATACCGCCGGCCCCAGCATGACGAGCCCAGCGGCCTCGCTCAGGCGCCGAGCCGGCGCGCATCGCGCTCGTGCACCCGCAGACGGCCGAGTTCCTCCCGGCCGACGTCGGTGAGATCCCAGACGTTGATGCGTCCCGAGCGGGACCGGGTCGCCAGGCCAGCGTCGCGAAGCCGTCGTCCGGCGCGACTGAGCTGCCACGCGTCGGTACCGAGCAGTTCGGCGAGATCAGCATTGCCAACCCGCGCTCCTCGGGCGATCTCTCCGAGCATTCGAGCCGGGAGCGACCCCGCTTCGAGATGGCCGCCTTGGCGGGCCAGGCCGCTGCGACCCAACGACGATCCGGCGGCGTCGCAAGCCTGCCCGAGCGCTTCGATGACCACGAGCCACTCGGGTTCGACAGTCGGGCTGACGGCGATCACGGCCAGCCGCTGTTTCAGCGCCGACAGCTCAGCCAGCGATCCCTCGTTGAGGGCGCCAGCCAGCGCCATCAGGTCCGCGGCAAGCACGCCCCGCAGGTCACTGCCATCGGATCGGGAAGCCACATCGCCAGGATGCACCCGGCGACCGGATATGTCAACCATATGGCAACTATTGTGGACCGTCCGTTTGACGAGCGTTTGACAAGTTTCCGAAAATGCAGAGGGCCGGCATGTTTGTGGTGGCGGGGGCAGGATTTGAACCTGCGACCTTCGGGTTATGAGTTACCCGAAGAGCCTGTTGGTCCGTGCTCGTTGGTGCGGGTTCGTGCCTGTGAGCTGGGCTTTCGCGGCGTCGACGTGCTCGCCCGT
>JANMRJ010000235.1:0-2691 GCA_031370985.1 Acidimicrobiales bacterium | reverse complement strand
TGAGCACTGACAGACTGACGACAAGCGTCAATTCCTCTGATATCCTCCGACCTCGCCGCAACTGGACCCGTGGTGTAGCGGCCCAACATGCCAGCCTGTCACGCTGGAGATCGCCGGTTCGAATCCGGTCGGGTCCGCCATTCTTTGCATGCACCCACGCCCCGTCCGCCCGCCCGGACGGGGCGTCTCTCTGTCCGGCGGCCGTTTCGTCCTTCAACCGAGGCCGGCGAAGAGGTCGTCCTCCGGCCTGGCCGTCTCGACCGTCGACTCGCGCAGGATGTAGGCCTCCTTGGCCCAGTGCTCCTTCCAGCCGTCCTCGCCGAAGACCATGAAGCCGCTGTCCGTCGCGATCTGGGTCACGTGGCGCTGGATCGCCCGCCATTTCCGGTCGATCGGGTCGCCCGAGACGTCGATCCAGGTCGTGATCCGGTCGTCCGGGACGAGCATCCTGGCGAGGAATTCGTCGTGCTCCCTGACTTGCTCCGGCGTCGCATCCCTGGGCGGGTCCCAGAAGCTCGGCTGGCCGGTCTCCTTCATCGCCTCGCGCATCGCCTCGCGGACGGACTGCGGGATCGCGGTCTCGTAGAGCTTCTTGGGCGCCCACGGCACGATGCCATCCTGGAGCTGCTCCGGATACCAGGCGGGGTCGCCGGCCCGGGCGAACGCCCGGATCGAGACGTCGTGGACGCGGATGTGGTCGGGGTGCCGTAGCCGCCGAAGCTGTTGTAGGTCGTGACGACATCGGGCTGGTAGCGCCGGATCAGCCAGGTCAGCCGGCCGGCGGCCTCGTCGACGTCGGCCTGCCAGAACGTCCGCGGGTCGCTGTTCCCCTCGCGGCCCATCATGTCCGAGTCGCGGTAGCCGAGGTTTTCCCACTCGGTCACGCCGAGCTCGCCCATCGCCGCCTCGAGCTCCCCCATCCGGATCTCACCGAGCTTGCGGTGGTTGTCTGGTGTGTCCATCGCCGGGACGACGATCTCTCCCTGCTCGCCGCGGGTGCCCGTGACAAGGACGACCCGGCGACCGTCGGCGACTGCCTTGGCCATCGCCCCGCCGGCGCTGATCGTCTCGTCGTCGGGGTGGGCGTGGACCGACATCAGCGTGAGGACGTGGGGATCGGAGGGGGTCGGCAGCGGATTGGCCGGCGGGTTCGCGGCGCGCGGGTCGCCGGACGCGGCATCGGGGGTCGACTCGGCGGGGGCAGGGTTCTGGTCGTCGGTCATGGCGGCATCATCGCATTGACCCCGGCCGGGCGCGATAGGCGACGTGTCAGCCGCGCGGCTCGAGGATCACGACCAGCCGTCCTCGAGATAGAACCGGCCGTTGCGCCGGGTGCTTCCGGGTCCTCCATCCGGTGGAAACCAGGAAGAGCGTGCCGACACCCTTGCCGGGTCGGGCGGTCCCGAGCCGATGGCCGGACAGCCGCCACAGGATTCGATGGGCGGCCCAGCCGATGCGGAAGATGGATCGGGGCACGTTCATTTGGCAAATCATCGTCGATCGTCGCGCCCTACCATCGACCGCGATGGCCGCGCCCGACGCCTCCGCCCCGGGTCCCCTCGCCGGGATTCGCGTGATCGACTGCTCGACCGTCCTCGCGGGGCCGTACGCGACGATGCTGCTGGCGGATCTCGGCGCCGACGTCGTCAAGGTTGAGCCGCCCGAGGGCGACGCGACGCGTGGCTGGGGCCCGCCGTGGGTGGGCTCGGTCGAGGACGGAACGCGGACGGCCGTTTATGCCCTTTCGGTCAACCGCAACAAGCGTTCGATCCGACTCGATCTCGGGAGACCCGACGGGGCGGCCGTCCTCCGCCGGTTGCTGGCGAGCGCAGACGTCCTTGTCGAGAACGTGCGACCGGGCGGGCTCGATCGACTCGGCTTCTCCGACGACGTCCTCGCCGAGCTGAACTCGGCGCTCGTCCATCTCTCGATCACCGGCTACGGGCCTGCCGCGCCCGATCCGGCCCGGCCAGGTTACGACTCCGTGATCCAGGCGGAATCCGGGCTCATGTCGATCACCGGTGAGCCCGACGCGGACGGGGGACGGCCGACCAAGGTCGGGGTCGCGATCAGCGACGTCCTGACCGGGCTCAACGGCGCGGTCGCGATCCTCGCCGCGCTCATCGGGCGCGATCGTCCGGACCGCGCGACGGGCGGCGCGACCCCAAGCTCCGAGGACAGGCCAGCGCGCGGTGCAGGCCAGCGGATCGACCTGTCGCTGTTCGGCTCGACCCTCGCGGCCCTCGTCAACCAGGCCCAGAACGCGTTCGCCGGCGAGATGCCCGGCCGGCTCGGCAACGCCCACCCGAACATCGTCCCGTACCAGGCGTTCGAAACGCTCGACGGCGCGATCGCGGTTGCCGTCGGCAGTGAGCGGCAGTGGCCCCGCTTCTGCCGGGCGCTCGGTCTGCCTGCCCTGGCCGACGATCCCCAGTTCGCGACGAACGGGGAGCGGGTCCTCAACCGTGCCGCGCTCATCCCGACCCTCGCCGCGCGCCTGGCCGAGCGGACGACCGGCGACTGGCTCGCCGCGCTCGACGCGGCTGACGTGCCGGCCGGCCCGATCAACGACATCGGCGCCGCGCTTGCCTCGCCGTGGGCGGCCGGCGCGGCGCTCGAGCTGGAGCACCCGAGGCTCGGTCGGATCCACCAGGTCGCCCCGCCGTTCGTCCTCGACCGGACGCCGGCCAC
>JANMRJ010000234.1:0-3339 GCA_031370985.1 Acidimicrobiales bacterium | reverse complement strand
GCGGCCGCGAAGAACACCCGCCGGGCCCGCTCGGTCATGGTCGTGGTGGCGGCGAGGTCAGCGACCTCCGCCGGCACCGGCACCGTCGTGGTGGTTGGCGGGGGGATCGTTGTCGGCTCACCGGTCGGCCCCGGGACGAGGGGGTCGGCCCGGTCGGCCGGCGTGGCGGAACAGCCCGCAGCCAGCGCCAGCACCAACCCGACGACGGCCCAACACCTGCGCACCACGCCAGACCGTACCGGGACGGCCGGCCCTCCCGGCCGCAACTAACGTGCCGGTCTCATGGTCGAGCCCTGGACGATCGCCGCCGACGAGCCGATCGACGCCCCCGACGGCGTCGTCACCCTCGTGGAGGGCTCGGCCTTCTGCATCTCCGGTCGGGCCGGCGACGTCTCCCCCGGTACCCCCCAGGGACTGTTCTTCCGCGACACCCGGTTCTTGTCCACCGTCGACCTCCACATCAACGGCCACCGCCCGGAGGTGCTGGCCGCGGAGCGCACCGCCCCGTTCTCGGCGACGTTCGTACTCCGGAGCCAGCCGGTGACCGGTCGGGCCGACAGCTCGCTCCTGGTCCTGCGGTACCGCTATGTCGGGCGGGGGATGCGTGAGGATTTGGTCGTGCGCAACTTCGGTGAGGAGCCGGCGTACTGCTCGGTGCAGCTCAGCTTCTCGGCCGACTTCGCCAACCTCTTCGCGGTCAAGGAGGGCCGGGCCCGGCCCGAGGGCAGCATCACCCTCGACACCACCCGCGACGGGCTGGTCTTCGACTGGCGGAAGGGCGCGAGCCGGCGGGGCCTGCGGATCAGTTCCAGTCAGCCGGCGCAGTTCGTGTCAAACACCGCGGCGTGGGAGACGGTCGTGCCCGCCCGGGGTAGTTGGAGCACCTGCCTGCAGTTCACCCCGATCATCGACGGCAACGAGATCGAACCCCGCTACCTCTGCGGCGCGCCCGTCGAGCTGTCAACCCCGCATCAGCGCCTCGACCAGTGGCGCCAGGCGGTGCCGGCGGTGGAGACCGACAACGACGCGTTCCACCAGGCGGTCACCAAGGGGGCCGAGGATCTGGGCGCCCTGCGCATCTTCGACCCCGACTTTCCCGAGCGCGCCGTGCTCGCCGCCGGCGCCCCCTGGTTCATGACGCTGTTCGGCCGCGACTCGCTGCTCACCTCGTGGATGGCGCTGATCGTCGACCCGACGCTGGCCCAGGATGTCCTGCAGACCCTCGCCCGGTTCCAGGGCGCAAAGGTCGACCCGATCAGCGACGAGGAGCCGGGCCGCATCCTGCACGAGATGCGCTTCGGCGACGCGTCGTCGCTCTCCCTCGGTGGCGGCACCGTCTACTACGGGACCGCCGACGCCACCCCGCTGTTCGTCATGCTGCTCGGCGAGCTGCGCCGGTGGGGCCTGGGCACCGACGTGGTCGACAGCCTGCTGCCGGCGGCCGACCGGGCCATGGCCTGGATCGAGAACTACGGCGACCGTGACGGCGACGGCTACGTCGAGTACCAGCGGTCCTCCGACAAGGGCCTGGCCAACCAGGGCTGGAAGGACTCCTGGGACGCCATCCGCTTCGCCGACGGCCGCCTGGCCCGGGCGCCGATCGCCCTCTGCGAGGTGCAGGGCTACGTCTACGGCGCCTATCTGGCCCGGGCCCACTTCGCCGAGGAACTGGGCGACGTGGCCACTACGGAGCGGTTCCGGGCCAAGGCCGTGGCGCTGAAGACAGCCTTCAACCGGGACTTCTGGTTGGAGGACAAGGGCTGGTTCGCCATGGGCCTCGACGCCGACAAGACGCCCATCGACGCTCTCGGCTCCAACATCGGGCACTGCCTGTGGACCGGCATCGTCGACGAGGACAAGGCCCGGGCCGTCGCCGACCGGCTCCTCTCGCCGGAGATGTTCAGCGGCTGGGGCATCCGGACCCTGAGCTCGGACATGGTCGGCTACAACCCCGTCAGCTACCACATCGGCTCGGTGTGGCCCCACGACAACGCCATCATCGCCGCCGGCCTGACCCGGTACGGGTTCGTGGAGGAAGCCCAGCGGGTGATCATGGGCCTGCTCGACGCGGCCACCCACTTCGGGGGCCGCCTCCCCGAGCTGTTCAGCGGCCTCGGGCGCGACGAGGTGCCGTTCCCGGTCAGCTACCCGTCGTCGTGCTCGCCCCAGGCGTGGGCCGCGGCCTCTCCCCTGCTGTTCCTACGCAGCATCCTGCGCCTCGACCCGTGGGTCCCCCACGGGAAGGTGTGGATCGACCCCGTGCTGCCGCCCCGCATCGGCCGCCTGCGCGTCGACCGCATCCCTCTCGCCGGCCGGCGGGTCACCGTGCAGGTCGACCGCCACGGCATGCACGCCGAAGGCATGGGCCCCGACATCCAGGTCGTCCACTCCCCTCGGGACCCACTCACGGCCTGATGTCGAGGTGCCTAATCTTCTCGAGATCATCGGCGACGAGCTGCACGTCCGGATCAACCCGCTCTCCGCGCCCCGCCGGACCAAGGCGCTGGCGGCACTGTGCGAGGAGCTCAACGCGACCGAGACGAACTACTACCCCGGCACGGAGCTGAGGCTCGTCTACAGCGCCAAGGCGGCCTGAGGCACACCAAGACCCACGTCAAATTCTGCTGGTGTGTCCGGAGGCCTGGATTCGATTCGGGCTCGAACTGTGAGGGTCGGGCAAGCCCAGCGCCTCTGGGCGCTGGGCCATCGCCATGCTTGGCCGGGATCTCCGGCAGCCTCAAGGCCACGGCCCTGCGGGCGTCGGCTTCGCCGCCGGCCTTGACCCCGCCTGCCTGCAAGGATCGACGAGGTATCGGGTGCGGACTCGACTCGCATGTCACCGCTGATATCGGACCGGTCGAGCGGGACGCCCACGCATCCTTCAACGGCACGTTCCGGATGGGACGGTGCTGGAACGCGTCCGCCGGTTCTGGCGGGGAGCAGCTGGAGGACAGCTCGCTGACAGAAGCGGCGCCACGGCGGAGACAGCCGGCGCGACCATGCCGCTCTAGTTCCTCGGCGGCCGCGTCCACACATACCGGTGACAGCGGTGGTCGATCCCTCCATCGACAGCTTGTGTAGAAGGGGCCTAATATGTAGAAGAATCCTTCAACCCGGCCATCGTCGTAAACTGTCCGGGAGCTCAAGGTGCAGTATTCCACGCAAACAGCGGGGGTCCATGCATGAAAAAGGATCTCTGGGGCCTGACCTCGGCGGGTACGGCCAGCCCTCCCGGGGCTGGCCGATCTCCATGGTGGGGAGGTTGGCGATGCCCGAGCCGTCAAGGGTCGCTCCGGTCCTGCGCTGCGCTGCGGTCCTCGCTCGGCCTGCGGGCCGTCC
>JANMRJ010000231.1:0-4327 GCA_031370985.1 Acidimicrobiales bacterium | reverse complement strand
GCGTGCCGAGCGTCGGTGGGCGGGCGGAGTTCCTGCCTGGGGTCCGCGTCCCGATCGTCCCGTTCTGCGGCGAGGTCGGCGTCGCCCCGATCGACGGGCCGCGGTCCACGATCCCGCCGGACCTCCACGGCGGGAACATGGACACCCGCCATCTAACGGCCGGTTCGACGCTGTTCCTGCCCGTGTTCCACCCCGGCGGCCGGCTGTCGATGGGGGACGGCCACGCGGCCCAGGGAGACGGCGAGGTGTGCGGCACCGCCATCGAGACGCCGATGCGCGCGCTCGTCCGGCTGACGGTTCGCAAGGACCTCCACGTCAGCGGACCGGAGTTCCTGACGGCCGACATCTCGGCCACTGCGGGCGGCCGGCGCTACGCGACCGACGGGATCGGGCCGGACCTCCTCGGGGCGGCCCGGGACGCGGTTCGCCGGATGATCGACTGGCTCGGTCGCGAGCACGGGATCGCCGCGGTCGACGCCTACATGCTCACGAGCGTGGCGATCGACCTCTGGATCAGCGAGATCGTGGACATGCCGAACTTCGTGGTGACGGCCCACTGCCCGCTTTCGATCTTCGACTGATCGGGCGAGGGTCCGCCGGTGCGAACCCTCGCCGAGCGGGCTGCTTTGTCAGCCCTCCGTCATGACGTCACCGATGCGCGTCAGCGCGTCTGGCGAGCGCCCCCTGAGCACGAGATACAGCACGACCCCGACGATCATCCAGACGAGGACGATCAGCGGGACGATGTCGTATGGCGTCTTGAGCGGGTCCAGCTTGATGTCGAGAAACGGGATCGTCAGCCCACCCAGGACGCCGAGGAAGGCCGGGATCAGGAGCACGATCCCGAGGATCGGGACCACGAGGTGCTTGATCGGCGAGAAGTCGGCACGCTGCTCGCCGAGGTAGAAGCCGATGACCGCGAGGTTGACCGCGACGTACATCCCCGCGAACAGCAGGCCGAGGGCATAGCCGATCCAGATATACGTCGTCAGCGGCCCGCCCAGGGACTGGCCCTGGCTCTGGAACAGCAGGCCCAAGCCGACCGCCAGCGCGATCCCCAGGACGCCCTGGAAGTGGACCGCGTTCAGCGGCGTCCGGTGGGTCTCGTGGATCGCCGCGAACCAGCGCGGCAGGAGGCTGACCCGGCCCAGGGCGAAGATCACCCGGGTCGAGGCGTTCGCCCCTGCGCTGGCGTTGGCGAGCGAGCTGTTGAGGATCGCGAACACAACGAGCAGCCCGCCGAGCGTCGGAAGGACCTGGTTGGCCATGCCGCTCCACGGGTCGCCGTTGTTGTAGCCGAGGAAGTCGGACTGCATCTTGTCGGGCCCGAAGTACACCGTCGCGGCGTACATGTTGAAGATGTAGAACAGTCCGATCAGGATGGCCGACAGGAGCACCGCCCGGCGGATCGTCCGCTTCGGATCGCGGGTCTCTTCCGCGAGCGGGGCGGCGGCCTCAAAGCCCACGAACGCGAGCAGGCAGAACACCATGCCCTGGAGAGCCGGCTTGAGCCCGTCGGCACCCGGCACGAACACCGAGAGCGTGTTCCGCGAGCCGGCGTTGATGATCAACAGCAGGGATACGCCGAGGAAGATCCCGATCTCGATGAGACCGAGGGCGACCCCGACCCGGGTCGAGAGCGAGACGCCGCGGTAGACGAGCCACCAGACGAGGAGCCCGCACAGGACCGCAAGGGGCAGCCACATGTAGTCGTTGGAGAAGCCGGTGACCAGCGTGATCAGCGACGCGCCGAACAGCCCGAACGACGCGAACAGCGCGGCGGGCACGATCGGCTCGGCCAGCAGGAAGGCCCAGGCCATCAGCCAACCGGCGAACGATCCGAGGCCGCGGGCCACGTAGGTGTACATGCCTCCGGCCGACGGCAGATAACGGGCGAGCTCACCGATGGAATAGGCCGTGAACAGGGCGGCGATCAGGGCCAGGACCACGGCCAGCGGCGTGTTTCCGCCGGCGAACAGCGTCGCCGCCCCCAGGGACAGGGCCGTGGCGACCGCCGGCGCCATGTGGGTGATCGATTGAAACAGGACCTCGGTGAGCCCGATTGCGTTTCGTTCGAGACCGCGCGAGTCAGTCGTCGACGCCACGAGTTCCTCCTCTCCCTCCCAGAACCCCCGCGGCCGGTAGTTGGGCGCCGGCCGCTGCGGCCATTGTGCAGACCCTGACAAGATCCTCGTGAACTGTCTCGAGGCCCTGTCGCGGACGTCTCGCGTGGCGTGCGCCAGCGCGTGCGCCGCAGTCCCCGTAGCATCGCGGGGTGACTCCGAGCCCACGGACAGAACGCTCCTACCGTGCCCTGCTCTCGGTTCCCGGGCTGCCCCGGATCCTTGTCTCGATGCAGCTCAGCCGGATCGCCCAGTCGATGGTCGGCGTGGCCCTCGTGCTGTTCACGCTCGCCGAATACCACTCGCCGGCTCTGACCGGGATCGTCACCTTCGTCAGCGTCTTCCCCGGGCTCGTGGTCGCCCCGATCGCCGGCGCGCTCCTCGACCGACACGGCCGGACGCGTCTCGTGATCCTCGACTACGCGGTGGCTCTCGCCGCCCTGGCCCTGATCGGCGGCCTGTCGCTCGCCCACGCGCTGCCGGTGCCGCTTCTCCTGGCGATCACGCTCGTCAGCTCGCTCACCGCGATCCTGTCCACGACCGGCCTGCGCAGCCTCTTCCCGATCCTCGTCCCGGAGCGCCTGTGGGAACGGGTCAACGCGATCGATTCGAACGGCTATCTCATCGCGACGATCCTCGGCCCGCCACTCGCGGCGGCCCTCGTCTCGATCGTCGGCGGGGCGACCACGCTGATCCTGATCGGGATCCTGTACGGCGCGGCCACGATCGCGATGATCGGTGCGCCGGACCCACTCACCGACACGCCCGGATCGGGGTCGCTGCTCCGGGACGCGTGGGCCGGCCTGCGCTATACCGTCGGCCACCCGACGCTGCGCGGGCTGGCCATCTCGATCTCCCTGCTCAACCTGTCGGGCGGGATGATCACGATCGTCGTGCCGCTGATCGTGATCGATCGCCTCGGCGCGCCGGCGGTCGCTGTCGGTTTGGTCTTTGCAGGCTCCGGCGTGTCCGGCATGTTCGCGGCGCTGATCACCGGGCGGATGGACAGCCGGGGCAGGGAATGGAACCTGCTCGTCCTGCCGATGATCGGCCTCGTGTTCGCAGACCTGCTGCTGCTCTTCGCCGCCGGGGCGTCGACCGCGGCGGTCGGGCTGGCGTTCCTCGCCGGCGGGCTCGCGCTCGGCGGCCTGCTCAACGGCCCGATGGATATCGGCCTGTTCACGATCCGCCAGCGACGGACCGACCCGGCCTGGATGGGCCGGGCGTTCGCGGTGTCGATGGCGTTCAACTTCCTCGGCTATCCGATCGGGGCCGCCCTCGCGGGGGTGATCGCCGCGAGCTCGATCGAGGCGGCGATCCTGGTCGGCGCGCTGGCCTGCGTGTTCGGGGCCGTGGCGGCCGCGGTGCTGATCCCGCGTCAGGACGCGCGACGGACGGCCACCGCCCGCGCGCGTCCCGCACCGCCGGCCTGAGCGGCAGCGCCACCCGGGATCAACCGCGACGCCGACGATCAGGCCCTCGTCCATCGCCATCGCTCGGCGCGACCGATGGCAGGCATCGATCCGGTCCTGGAACCGAGCACTGACCCGCGCGGACGACGTTCTCAGGATGATCTCAGAGCCTCGACCGAGGGTCCGCGTCATGCCAACCCTCGAGCCGTTCGCCGAATCTGTCGCCGCGGCGCCGAACGCGATGACCGACACGTCCGACAACTGGGTGAACGAGCTCGATTTCGATCGGCAGCTCGGCGTGTCTCCGGCGGGGCGTCGACTGCGCTGGTTGCGGTTCCTCATCCTGCCCGTGCTGGCGCTCCTCGTCATCGGGGTCGCGCTGTGGATCCTCAAACCGTTCGCCTCGACCGCGGCGGCCCCGGTGACGGCCAAGGCGACGACGGGGACGATCGTCAGCAGCGTCGACCTGTCCGGATCGGTCGCGTCCTCGTCGATCAAGGAGCTCAATTTCGGGTCCGCCGGGACGGTCACCGCCGTGAAGGTCGTGCCGGGCGACAAGGTGACGTCGGGTCAGATCCTCGCCACGGTCGACGACGCGTCGCTGAACGTCCAGACCCAGACCGCGCAGGCAAATCTCGACGCCGCGACCGCGAAGCTGAGCCTGGACAAGGCAGGCCCGACCGCGGCGACGATCGCCTCGGCCCAGGACTCGGTGCGCCAGGCGAAGCTCCAGCTCGCGACCGCCCGCCAGTCCCTCAGCGACACGTACGCCCAGAACAACCAGTCGCTCGC
>JANMRJ010000196.1:0-4393 GCA_031370985.1 Acidimicrobiales bacterium | reverse complement strand
CGGTCCGGGCACCGGCCGAGACGAGGTGCGGGCCTGGCTGGCGGGCTGGTTCCGGGGCCGGCGCGCCGATCTGATCACGCCCGGCGGCCCCTCCGAGGAAGCCGCAGTGTTGTGGGTGGCCGCCGACGCGGACGGCGAGGGCTTCATTGTCACGGGCCACGGCCTCAGTGCCGCCGGCCCGCCCGGCGCCGAGGCAGTCCGGTTGGAGGTCCTCGTCGACGCGGCGATCAAGGACCTCTCGGCCCAGCGGTGACTACGTGTCGGCGGTGACTACGTGTCGGCGATGACTACGTGTCGGCGGTGACTACGTGTCGGCGGTGACCACCGTCTGCAGCGCCCCGGTCTCCACGTCGTAGATGTAGCCCGACACCCCGATGCCGTCAGGGATGAACGGCGAGTTGCGGATCGCGTCGACATCCTCGCGGACGCTGGCCTCGTTGTCCGAGAAGGGCAGGAAGTCGATGCCGCTGGCGTCACCCCGGTCGGCCAGCTTCCGGCGCAGGTCGTCGTTGGAGAAGGTGAGCATGCCGCAGTCGGTGTGGTGGATGACCGCGAACTCCTGGGTGCCCAACAGATGGCTGGAGATGATGAGCGAGCGGAGGGCGTCGTCGGACACCCGCCCGCCGGCGTTGCGGATCACGTGGGCGTCGCCGACGTTCAGGCCCAGGAACTTCGCCGGGTGCAGGCGGGCGTCCATGCAGGTCACGATGGCGACCTGGCGGGCCGGCGGCATGGGCAGACCTCCCTGGTCGAAGGAATCGGCGTACTCCCGGTTGGCGTCGAGCAACTCGTTGATGACGGACATGGGTGAATCCTTACCGATTTGGTCAGGAATCGCGACCCTGCTGTCGACGCCCGTACAGTGTCTGGGTTGAATGCACCGTGGCGGCTTCTCGAGCGGCAGGCCGGCGAGGCGCTGGTCGGGGGCCGGTTTCGGGAATGCGAGCGCCTGGCCGGCGAGGCGGCGCGGCTGGCGCCGACGGCGGGGTGGCCCGGCCTCCTGACCGCGGTCGCCCGCCGGGAGCAGGGCCGGCCGTCGGAGGCCGAAGTCCTGGTGCGCGCCCTGCTGGCTGAGCACCCCGACCTCGACGAGGGCCACGCCCTGCTCGGCGCCGTCCTGGCCGACCTGGGCCGTGACGGCGAGGCCCGCCGCCAGCTCGACCTCCTCCGGTTGCACGACGCCTGGCGCAACGCGCCCGCCGTAGCCGCGCTGGCGACGGAGACGGTGGCCGACCTGGATGCCACCGAGCACGCCGAGGCGATCGCCGACGCCCTGGCCGGCGACGCTCGTTTGGCGGGAGGCGCTGGCGAGGACCGTCTGGCCGGCGCCGCCGGAGGCGCTGGCGCCGCCGGCGGCGGTTGGTACGGCTCGCCGGCCCGACACCTCGGGCTGCTCTGCCACCTGCTGGGCCGCTGGGCCGAGGCCGATGCCCACTTCCGGAGAGCGCTCGATGCCGACCGGGCTGCCGGCGCCCCCGTGCTGCTCGCCCACACCCAGCGCCAGTACTCGGCGTTGCTGCGGGCCCGGGGCGACGACGGCGACTGGGAGCGGGCCATCGAGCTACTGGACAAGGCGGCGACGGTCTACCGCCGGCTCGACATCGGCCGGCTGGCCGACGAGGCTGAGGCGGTGCTGCGGCGGTCGCACGACCCGGCGCCGGCCGGCGCCGACGACGGCCCCGGCGTGTTCCGGCCTGCGGTTCCTGACGGGACCGTCCTCACGGGCGCCGGCGATGCGGCGCCTGCGGGGTGGGAGCTGGCGTTCGAGGGTGCAGTGGCGGTGGTGGCCGGAGGCGCCGGCATGACCCACATCGCCGCGCTGCTCGCCGCCGACGGCCGTCCGGTCCACGTCCTCGATCTGATCGCCGGCCCGAGCGACGTGGCCGATGATGTGGCGGCCGAGTACCGGGTCCGGCTGGCCGAGCTTGAGCGCCAGGGGCTTGACCTGGTCGGCACCGCCCTCAACCGGGCCGAGGCGGACCTGCTGTCGGCCGAGCTGGCCGCCCTCATTGATGCCCACGCCCACGCCCACGCCCACGCCGGCGCCGGCGCCGGCCCCGACCCAGTCGACCAGGCCCGCCGACTCGTCGCCCTCCGTATCCGCACCGTGCTGGACCGGATCGACACCGACCTGCCGCCCCTTGCAAAACACCTGCGCCGCAGCATCCGGACCGGCACGTTCTGTCTGTACGAGCCTGAGCGCCCGGCGCGGTGGAAGATAGCCCGGTGACGGACCTCCCCCTCCCGCTCGTCGCCGTCCTTCTCGTGGTCGGCTCGGCCGCCATCGGGGTCGCCGGCCTGCTCGTCGTGCGCCGGGTCGGCCGGCCCCAGAGCCCCCGGAACAACGACTTTGTCGGGCTGATCTTCGCCCAGATCGCCCTCCTCTACTCCGTGCTCATGGCCTTCGTGGTCTTCTCCGCCTACCAGCGGTTCACCGACGCCGGATCGACCGTGACCGACGAGGCCGCCGCCGCCGTGGTCGCCTACCGGGACACCCAGATCTTCCCCGAGCCGCTCAAGTCCGAGGCCGCCGCCGCTTTCCGGTCTTATGTCAACGAGGTCATGGACAACGAGTGGGTCAGCCACGGCACCGTGCGGCCCCACGAGGCGCGGGACGCGCTCAACCCCATCTGGAACGTCTACCGGCGCTACCAACCCACCGACGCCCTCGACCAGGCTGCTTTCGGCGGCGCTCAGGACCGCCTCCACGACCTCGAGCTCCAGCGCCACCTGCGCCACCTGGCCGGCGAGGCCAGTCTGCCCAACGTGATCTGGTGGCTCATGGTCGGCGGCGGGTTGTTCACCGTGGCCACGTCGTACCTGTTCGTGGTGGGAAGCAAGGGCGTCCACGCCCTGCAGGTGGGCCTGCTGAGCGCGTGCATCGCCAGCGTGTTGACCCTGATCCTGGCCCTCAACTTCCCGTTTACCGGCGATGTGCACGTGAGCCGGGGGCCGTTCAAGCACGCGCTGTTCAACTTCGCCGCCATCGACCTGCAACCGGGGCAGCCACCCGGCACGCCGCCGGCCCGGGTCGGGACGGTCACCGTGGACGCCCGGAAGGGGTTCGTCGACACCGGGGTCGACGTGGCCGTCGGTGACGGGGTGGCCGTCGGTGCCACCGGCACCATCTTCTACGACGCCTCGGGCAGCACCGGCCCCAACGGCGTGGCCGAGCGGCGCGACCTGGCCCAGTTCAACGTCCTCGACGCCGACAACCACGGTGCCCTCATCGGCCGCATCGGCCAGACCGGCGCGCCCTTCGCCGTGGGCAGCGACTTCTCGTCGTCCAGCCTCGCCGCCGGGCGGCTCTTCCTCGGCGTCAACGACCGTGGGCCAGACAACAACAGCGGCGCGTTCACGGCCACCGTCACCATCAGGAAGGGTTGACACCCGACGCCGGCCCGCGACCGGCGATGATATGGCCGTGAGTGAAAGTGAAACGAACGAGCTTGAAATACGCACCCGTCGTCGGACCCGCCGGCCGCTCGTCATCGTCGCTGCGGTCGCCGTCCTGGCGGTCGCCGCGCTTGCCGTGGTCTACCTGTCGTTCTTCAACAACGATGCGCCGGCGCGTCTGGCGTTAAGCGATCCCCCCGCGGTCGCGCCGACCACCGTGGCTACGCCGACCACCGTCGCCGGCGCCACGACGGTCGCCGGCGCAACGCCGGCCACGACGACCCCTCCGGCCACCACAGGGGCGGGCAGCGACCTCGCCGGCACCTGGAAGGCCGTCACCGGGTCGACGGCCGGCTACAGGGTGCGGGAGAAGCTCGCCAGGTTGCCGGCCCAGAGCGACGCCGTCGGGCGCAGCCCGGGGGTTACCGGCACAGTCAAGGTGGAGAGTGTCGGCGGCGCGCTGACCGCCACCACGGCCAGCTTCGAGGTCGACCTCACCAAGCTCACGAGCGACGAGAGCCAACGCGACCAGCGCATCCGGACCCAGGGCCTCGAGACCAATCAGTTCCCCACGGCCACGTTCATCTCTACGCGGCCGATCATGCTCCCCACGGGGACGGCCGCCGGCCAGGCCGTGAAGGCCACCGCCGAGGGCGACCTCACCATGCACGGGGTCACCAAGCGGGTCACCATCCCCCTTGATGTCCGGGTTTCGGGGGACAAGGGCGAGCTGGTCGGCTCGCTCGGATTCCCGATGAGCGATTTCAACATCAGCCCGCCGAACGTGGCTGGTTTCGTGACCGTCGACTCCGACGCCACCCTGGAGTTCAAGCTCGTGCTCGAAAGGGCGTAGCCCGGCACGGGCTCGAATGAGGTAGCCCGGCACGGGCTCGAAACGGCACAGAACCCTACGGTGAGGCATTCTTGGGGTGGATGACCCCCACCCCCGAGGTGGGGGGGGGGGGCCGGGGGGGGGGCCGGGGGGGGCCCGGGGCGC
>JANMRJ010000184.1:0-17486 GCA_031370985.1 Acidimicrobiales bacterium | reverse complement strand
GCCCGCCACCACGCTGCCGCTCTACGACACAACGACGACATCCGCCCTGCCGACGACCCCAGTACTCGCCCGCATCCTCTCTCCCGAGCGGGGCTCGGTGCAGGGCAGTGGCGGGCGGGGGATGGTCGTCGCCCTAACCTTCACCGCCCGTGACCCGGCCGTGCTCCCGGCCGACTTCCGCTTCGGCGGGGCGCTGCCGGCGCCGGCCCCCGCGGCCAAGACCGGGGCCAACCCCGCCTTTCCCGGGCTGGTGATCGGCATGAGCACCACGAGCACAGCCCTGGGTGGGCCGACGGCCAACCTGGCCAACCTGTTCCAGATCATCAGCCCCGCGGCGCAGCTCGACGGCTCGAAGCAGGTGACGGCGGTGTGGACCAACGCCGTGGCTGACTTCGGCAGCGATGTGGATGTCACGCTGGTGGCCTTCGTCCTGGCCGGGACCGCGCCCGATGTCATCCCGCCGAGCCAGGCCAACCTCGACGTGATCTCCAACCCCATCGAGGTCACCTTTCGGGTGTCGCCGGCGACCGGCGCAGGGACAGCGCCGACGACACCCACGGTGCCCGGGGCATCGACGACGACGGTCGCAGGGGCGACGACGACGAGCCTGAAGCCGACCACCACCACGAAGCCCGGTGCGGCGACCACCACGGCCAGACCAACCACGACCACGGCGGCTACGACCACGACGACATGCGTTCTGCCGGGCGTTCTCTGCTCGTAGAGGTCGCCGGCGATGACGGACTGGGCGCAGGTTGGAGTGGTTGCCGGCGACGACGGCGTCGCCCGGTGCGGGTGGTGCGTCGGGTCTGACGACTATCGGGCCTACCACGACGACGAGTGGGGCCGGCCGGTCCTCGACGACGTGCGCCTCTACGAGAAGATCTGCCTGGAGGGGTTCCAGTCGGGCCTGTCGTGGCTCACCATCCTGCGCAAACGAGTGGGCTTCCGGCGGGCGTTCGCCGGCTTCGCTCCCGAGGTGGTGGCGAGCTTCGGGGCCACCGACATCGAGCGGCTCATGGCCGACGCCGGCATCGTGCGCCACCGGGGCAAGATCACCGCGGCGATCGCCAATGCCGGCGCCACCCTGGCGGCCCAGGACCGCCATGGGTCGCTGGCGGCGGTGCTGTGGTCGTTCGAGCCGCTCCGGGCGGGGCGGCCAGCACCGCAGCGCATGGGCGACCTCGCCGCGGTCACGCCCGAGTCGACCGCGCTGTCAAAGGCGCTGAAGAAGCTCGGCTTCCGCTTCGTCGGGCCGACGACGGCTTACGCGGCCATGCAGGCCCTCGGCGTCGTCAACGACCACCTGGCCGGCTGCGCCGTCCGAGCCGACTGCGACGCCGACCGGGCACTCCTCAGCCCGCCGGCGGGTTGACGATCCAGACATCGTCCTCGCCGATGGCGTCCTGGAGGGCCCGGACAGAGCGACCGACGGCGGGGTCGGCACCGTCCCACACGGCGATGGCCTCCTGGGCGTGGCGGGCCAGCCAGGCGTCGCGCCGGCGCAGCGCGGCGCCGGCCAACTGCTTGGTGGCCGGCGCCTTGGACTGGAGGAGCACGGTCGCCTGCGCCCCGTCGACCAGCGCCTGGAACGCCTTCCGGGACGACGATGGCCACAGCGAGTCGGGATCGGGGTAGGGGAGGACGGCCACGTAGGGCACGCCGGCCGCCGCCGCCGCCTCGGCCGCCAGCTGCTCCGCCCCCAGCCCGAGCCCGGTGAGGACGACCAGGTCGCCGTCGACCTCGCGCTTGGCCGCCAGCACCTCGGCCAGTTTCGACCGGACCGTCTCGGCGACGGAGTTGGCGCCGTACCCGCCCAGCTCAGGCGGCTTGTGGCCGATGACGGTCACCAGCCGGCCCGCCGGCAGGCGGGGGTCGACCATGGCGTCGGTGGAGAGCCCGGGAGAGCCGCCCGTCCCCACTACATCCGCCGGCCCCAAGGAGCCCGGCGGCCCGTCGCCCGTGCGGCCGACCTGCGTGCGGGCCGCCTCGACCGCCAGCCGGTCGACCAGGTCGTTCATCGGGTCGTCGCTGTGGCCTTTGACCCAGCGGAACGTCACCCGGGTCGGGTCGGCCCGCACTGCTGCGATGAGTGGCTCCCACAGGTCGCGGTTGGCCACCGGCCTCTTCGCCGACGTCAGCCATCCCCGGGCCAGCCAACCCTCCCACCACCGGTCGCGGAAGCAGTTGACGACGTAGGTGGAGTCACTGACCACCACCAGCGGGCCTTCGAGCGCCCCCACCGCCTCCAGCGCGGCCTGCACCTCCATGCGCTGGTTGGTGGTCGCCGGCGCCGGCCCACTGGCGAAGCGCCCGCCCGGCACCGCCCACGCCCATCCGCCCGGTCCGGGGTTCCCCACGCACGCGCCGTCGGTGTACGCCTCAGTCGCCCCTGTGCCTGTTTCCATTGGGCCTATTCCCATTGGGCCTGTTCTCATCGGCCCATCCCATCATCGAACCGGCCCCGGGTAACAGTCCGTCCGAGTTCGAGGTCGGATTTCGGGGGTGAGAGACTGGCATGGTGATTTTCGACGGCTTCAGCCAACAGCTGCCTGACATCGATCCGCAGGAGACGGCGGAGTGGGTCGACTCCCTCGAGATGGTGGCCGACGAGCGCGGCCGGACCCGCGCCCGGTTCCTCCTGATGAAGCTGCTGGAGCGGGCTCGTGAGCTGGGCGTGGGCCTGCCGAACACCGTGTCGAGCCCGTACATCAACACCATCCCGCCTGAGAAGGAGCCCTGGTTCCCGGGCGACGAGCACATCGAGCGGCGGATCAGGGCCTTCATCAGATGGAACGCCGCGGTCATGGTCAGCCGGGCCAACAAGCGGGCCAAGGGCATCGGCGGGCACCTGGCCACCTATGCCAGCTCCTCGGCGCTCTACGAGGTCGGGTTCAATCACTTCTTCCGGGGCAAGGACGACGGCCAGTCGGGCGACCAGGTGTTCTTCCAGGGCCACGCCGCTCCCGGCATCTACGCCCGGGCCTTCCTCGAGCGCCGCCTCGACGAGCACCAGCTCGACCGCTTCCGCCAGGAGATCGCCATCCCTGGCCCCGGGGGCACGATGCTGGGCGGTCTGTCGAGCTATCCCCACCCGCGGCTCATGCCCGACTTTTGGGAGTTCCCGACCGTCTCCATGGGCATCGGCCCCATCAACGCGGTCTATCAGGCCCGCTTCAACCGGTACCTGCACAACCGCGAGATGGTGGACACCAGCAAGTCGCGGGTGTGGTGCTTCGTGGGCGACGGCGAGTTCGACGAACCCGAGAGCATGGCCGGCCTGACCCTGGCCGCCCGCGAGCAGCTCGACAACCTTGTCTTTGTTGTCAACTGCAACCTGCAGCGCCTTGACGGCCCTGTCCGTGGCAACGGCAAGGTCATCCAGGAGATGGAGGCTCTCTTCCGGGGGGCGGGCTGGAACGTCGTCAAGGTGATCTGGGGTTCGGGCTGGGACCCGTTGCTGGCCCGCGATGTCGATGGCGTGCTGCTCAACAAGATGAACACGACCCTCGACGGCGAGTTCCAGAAGTACGCGCTCGAGAGCGGCGCCTACATCCGCGAGCACTTCTTCGGCCCCGACCCCCGCCTGCGGGCCATGGTCGAGCACCTCTCCGACGACGACCTCCGCAACCTGCCCCGTGGCGGCCACGACTACCGCAAGCTCTACGCCGCGTACTCCGCCGCCATCGAGACGAACGGCGCGCCCACTGTGATCCTGGCCAAGACGGTCAAGGGCTGGACACTCGGCCCTGGGTTCGAGGCGGTCAACTCGGCCCACCAGATCAAGGAGATGTCCAGGGAGCACTTGGCCACGTTCCGGACTCGCCTGCACCTCGAGGAGGAGATCCCCACCGAAGCCCTCAATGCCCCTGAGCCGCCCTACTACCGGCCGGCCCAGGGCTCAGTGGAGTTCGAGTACATGATGGAGCGCCGGCGGGCCCTGGCTGGGTCGCTGCCGAAGCGGGTGGTCCGCCATCGCAGCCTGCCGGCGCCCGACGCCAAGGTGTTCGCCGGCACCCGCGAGGGATCCGCCAAGCGCGAGTACTCGACCACCATGGCCATGACCGGCCTGCTTCGCGATCTGTTGCGGGACAAGGGACTTGGGGCTCACATCGTGCCGATCATCCCCGACGAGGCCCGCACGTTCGGCATGGACGCCCTCTTTCCCGAGGTCAAGATCTACGCGCCGTTCGGCCAGCTTTACGAGCCGGTCGACGCCGCCTTCCCGCTGTCGTACCAGGAGTCACAGAAGGGCCAGATCCTCGAGGAGGGGATCACCGAAGCGGGTTCCATGGCGTCGTTTACCGCCGCGGGTACGTCGGCCGTCGTCCACGGCAAGCCCATGGTGCCGTTCTTCGTTTTCTACTCGATGTTCGGGTTCCAGCGGGTGGGCGACCTCATCTGGGCTTTCGGCGACGCCGGCGGGAAGGGGTTCCTCTGTGGCGCTACCGCCGGCCGCACCACCCTCAACGGCGAGGGGCTCCAGCACGAGGACGGCCACAGCCTGGTGCTGGCATCGACGGTGCCCAACCTGGCCGCCTATGACCCGGCGTTCGCCTATGAGCTCGGCGTCATCGTGGAGGACGGGATACGGCGCATGTACGGCGCCGACCCGGAAGATGTCTTCTACTACCTGACCCTCTACAACGAGAACTACGTCATGCCGCCCATGCCCGAAGGGGCCGAAGCGGGCATCCTGCGCGGGCTGTACCGGTTCGCGCCGGCGCCCGAGGGCTCGTCGCGGCGGGCGACGATCGTGTTCAGCGGCACGGCCCAGGGTGCAGCGCGCCAGGCCCAGGAGGTGCTGGCGGCCGACTACGACGTGGCCGCCGAGCTGTGGAGCGCGACGTCGTACAAGGCCCTGCGCGAGGACGCGCTCGGTGCCGAGCGGTGGAACCGGCTGCACCCCACCGAGACCCCCCGCACTCCGTACGTCACCGAGGTGCTGTCCGGGTCAGCCGGCCCGGTCGTGGCCGTCAGCGACTTCATGAAGGCGGTGCCCGACCAGGTGTCGCGCTGGGTGCCCCGCACCTACCTGTCCTTGGGAACCGACGGGTACGGGCGCTCCGATACCCGCGCCAAGCTCCGTCGCCACTTCGAGACCGACACCGGCCACGTCGTGGTCGCGGTGCTCACCGCCCTGGCCCAGACCGACGACGCCAAGCCGCAGGAGGTGGCCGACGCCATCGCCCGTTACGGCATCGACCCCGAGGCCGCCGACCCGCGCACCGCCTGAACCTCGGTCGGGGGGAGGTCACGGGGCTTCGCCCCGTGAATGCTCAATGGACCGGCCTCTCGGGCCGGTCACGCATCCGGTAGTAGTTGGCAGTCTGGGCCACGATGGCTACGAGCGGAACCGACAGGAACGCCCCGAGGAGCCCACCGATCAGCAGGCCGGCGCCGACCGCCACCACTGTCACCAGCGGGTGGAGGCGCACGGCGCGCTCGAGGATCAGGGGCTGGAGGAGGTTGCCCTCGATCTGCTGGACCAGGATCGTGGCTCCCACCACGAGTAGGGCAGTGGTGAAGCCGCCGTCGACCAGGGCCACCAGGGCGGCGACCAGCCCGGCCAAGGTGGCGCCTACCAGTGGGAAGAACCCGCCGAGGAAGGTCAACACGGCCAGCGGCAGCACGAGTGGCACACCCAGGATGAGCAGGGCGACGCCGATCAGGATGCCGTCGATCAGCCCGGTGGCGGCGGTGGCCATCAGGTAGTGGCGCATGATCCGCCGGGCCCGGCCGGCGACGGCGACGGCGTCGGCGCGCTGGGCGGGGGCGATGCGGTCCTTGAACCAGTCGGCCATGCGGAACCCGTCCTTCATGACGAAGAACAGGGTGAAGAGGAAAAGCACGAACCCGCCAAGGGCCTCGGTCGCGACCCGAGCCTGCTTGATCACCCCGCTGCCGCCAGAGCCGAGGCCGCCCCGGAGGTCGCTCTCCAGCTGATCGAGCCGCTCGGGTGAGAGGTTCAAGGGGTCGCCCTGGAGCCAGGTGCGTACCTCCTGCACGCCCTGGTCCACCCGGTCGCCAACATCGGTGAGCTGGTCGGCGACGGCCGAACCGATCCAGGCGACGAGCAGTACCATCACGGCGAGGGCGCCAAAGAACACGGCGGCAGCGGCCAGCGCCGGCGCCCAGCCGCGTCGCCGCAGCCTGGCCACCAACGGCTCCAGGACGGAGGCCAGGAACAGGGCCAGGACCACCGGAACCACGACGACGTACAGCTGGATGAGGACGAAGACGATCATGGTCGCCGCCGCGCCGATCACCAGCAGGCGCCACGACCACGCCGCCGCGCCGGCGAGGAGCACGGGCACCCTGATCGAGCCGCCGCCCGAAGCAGCGGCGGCCGGCTGGTCCTCGTTCGGGGTCTTCATCCCGTCATGTTGCCAGCGCTGGGGCTGCCGCCCGCTATGTGGCTGTGCGCCGGCTGTTGCCGGCGACCGTCGCCACCGCCAGACCGGCCAGGACCAGGCCGATAGCCATGCCCAGGAGCACCGAGGATCCCTTGACCGCCGGTTCCTTGACGACTTGGGTGGCCTTGTCGATGTGGACCACGGTGGCGAAGTACGAGTCGTCCGTGGGCAGCTCCAAGGTGCCGTTGCGGGAGTCCGACCAGGACACGTAGGCCTGTTCATCAGTCGACGCCACACCTACGGGCCCCCGGAGGTCCTCGGCGAGGTTCATGGTGAAGCCCTCGTTCTGGTTCATGCTCCGGTCGCTGATCCGTGAGTTCGGCGCCCAGGTGGCCCCGTGGTCGGCCGACGACGTGTAGAAGATGTCGAAGCAGGTCTCGTCACGGCGGGTGGTGTTGCCCGTGCCGCTGGGGTTGTAGAGGCCGTCGGTGCGGAAGTCCCACCAGGCGATGTCGATCCGGCCGTTTGGGGCGATGCTGATGCCCGGGAACATCTGGTCGTAGTTGGGCTTGCGGCGTGGGTCGATGTCGTCATTGAGCTGGACCCGTTTGCTCCACGTCTCGCCGCCATCCGCGGACTTCATGAACCAGATGTTGCGGTCGTCACGAGGGTTGGGCGGGGCCGTGTCGCTCTGTTCCCACGCCAGGTAGACCTCGCCGGTCTTGGCGTCGACCGCGGCCTCCGGGGTGGTGAGGCATGGGCCACAGACCACGCCGCTGGCGTCGACCACCTTGGCCTTCCAGGTCTTGCCGTCGTCGGTGCTCTTCGACATCAGCAGGCGGGCGCCGGCGCCGGGCTGGCCGGCCGTGGGGATGGGCGACGGCACCGGGGTCGGGACCCAGGGCTGCGCCGCGGGGTTGGCCGATGCGGCCCGGCAGATGTTGGCCGGGCCGGTCGGCTGTGGCAGGGCGGCCTGGGTCACGGCGGGAGCAGTGGAGAGCGGGGGCCGCTCCTTGGTGAAGGCGTAGATCGTGCCGTCCTTGGCCACGGCCAGGCCGGGCTGGTCGGAACCCTTCACCTCGGTGAGCGGGAAGCTGGCCTCCATGATGTCGATGAACGGCCCGAATGTGGCCCCGCCATCAGTCGAGGTGGCCACAACGCTCCGCTCCGAGGCCTGGGCCACGGGCTGGAAGGCCCCCTGGCGGCGGAAGCCGGCGTAGACCCGGGAGGGGTCAGTGGGGTGAACGGCCAGGCGGATGTAGCCGAACTTCTCGAAGTCGCGGGTGGAGGTGCCGTCGGCCTTGGGGAAGTCACGCTCCTCGGACTTCCTGAGGACGGTGTACTCCCAGGTCTTGCCGAGGTCCTTGCTGCGGGCCACGAAGGGGTCGTTGGGCCCCAAGGAGGAGGCGTTCTGGCCGGCGGTCCCGGCCACGTAGAGCGTGCCGTCGATACCAAACTTGGCCGCATAGAAACTGCCGAAGTTGGGTCGGGTGCAGGCCTTGTAGCCGGGGGGGACCACGTTGGTGGGCGACTTGGCCCAGCTGCGGCCGGTGTCGCGGCTCACGTAGATCTGGCAGGTTGCCGTGTTGAGCTCGACCTCGGCGATGACGAGGATGTTCGGGTTCAGCGGGTAGACGAGCATCTGCGGCTCGGTGTGGACCCGCCCTGGCGTGATGTCCCGGGTGACCTGGATGTTCGGGGTCACCACCGGGCCTTGGCCCTCCTGGGCCGTGGCCGGCGTCACCCATGCGGCGATCAGCAGGCACCCGAAGACGGCAAGTACGACGCGCCGACCCATGAAAGTCTCCCCCCACTATTGGACTACCGCGGCATTCCATCACCGGCGGAGGCCGGCGTCCAACGCTGCGCCGCTGGCGGGCGATCCCCAGGTACAATGCAGAAAGTACAGGACAGAGAGAATTGAGGGCAGACATGGCGATGGCGAGGGTGGCCGGGCAGGACTTCGATCTCACCGCGTCGGCCGTTGAGCGATCGGTGGCCCGCGTCGACCCGGAGCCCATCCGCGAGCACTATGCGATCGTCACCGGTCGCCGGTACCCACCCAAGCAGGTGCTGGCCGCGGCCACCGGGCTCGACCGGGCCGACTTCACCACCCACCAGGCGCGGGCGGTGCTCCGCCGCCTGGGCTTCGGTGTCTACCGGCGGGGAGTGGCCGGCGCTGAGGCTGTGGCGGGGGACAGGCACGTCGGGGGCGCTGAGGCCGACCTGCTCGGCGCGTACCGGGGCCGATGGGTAGCTCAGGACGGCGGCGAGGTGCTCTTCGATGCAGATGCGCCCGAGGCCGTGCTGCGCTGGCTCCGCCGCCACGGCCGGTCGGCTCGCGTGTGGCTGGTGCCGTCGTCGACACACGATGCAGGGTCGACGCTCTCCGTCCCGTGATCATCCCCTACACCGAGTTGCCAGATGACCTCGGCGGGCCGCGACCGCTCCTCGATGTCGTGCTCGCCGACATGGACGAGCTGCGCTTTCCCGCGCTGGTCGACAGCGGCGCCGTGCACACGCTGCTGCCCCGCTGGCTGGCCGATGCGGGCGGCGTTGGCCTCGACGGGTGCGAGCGCCGGCCACTCGCCGTGGCGACTGCGGTCGTGGATGCGGCCTTCCTGACGACACGCCTCACGGCCGGGGGGTCGACATGGGAAGGCGAGGTCGGGTTCTGCGATCCGTGGCCCTTCAGCTGGGGGTTGCTCGGCCACCGCTCCTTCTTCCGCTACTTCACCGTGACGCTTCGCGCCGTCGATCTCGAGTTCGAGCTCACGCCCGTCGAGATGTGATCGCGAACAGGACCCGCGCTGGGGCGCTGGCCGCAGGCGCCGGCCTGGCCGTCGCCTGCGTCCTGATGGTGCTGGCGACCGCGGCGCTCGGCGGCCGGCCGGCGTTGCCCCTGTTCGACGGCTTCGCCCCGCCACCGGACTACGACTGGGTCAACCCGCCCCCGGACTCCCTCGGGCCAATAAGGCGCCGGCGGGTGCGACCGTGCAGGTCCCGCTGTCGGGCGGCGGTTCGGCGGCCGCCAGCGTGGCGACCTCCGACGGTCAGGCTGGCGTCACCCTCAATGCCGGGGCGGTGGCCGCCCATCCGCCCGACACCGGCGTCCGCGTGACCTTCACGCCGCTCAACCGTGCGACCCTCGGCCTGCTGCCACCCGGCCTCCGGCCCGAGAGCAACGCCTACAAGGTGACGCTGACGTACGTCCCCTCGGGGTCGCCGGTGGTCGCTATGAACGGGTTCGGGACGATCGCCCTGACGGCAGCCGGGCCGGCGTCCGCGCTGGTATCCTCCTGTGACGGCGTGACACGGGCGGGGACGGCGGCCGGGCCGTTCGGCGACAGCCACGGCCGCTTGGCCGGCCTCGCCGACCCCGGCTACTAGGTGTCGGCGAGCCGGAACCGCCCCCGGCAGGCGCCGGCGCTGAGCGCCACCGCTTGGGTGTCGCTGGTGGTCGCCGGCGCCGTCGTGGTTTCAGGCGCAGTGGCCTTCGGCAGGCCGATCCAGAGGCGGTGGGCCGGCGCCGGGCGTTCAGACCTTGATGATGTCGAGCCCGGCGATGTCGACGTAGTCGTCGTCCTGCGTGACGACCGGCACGCCCAGGTGCAGCGCTGTGGCCGCGATCCAGGAGTCGTTCACCGGCATGCGCTGGTGGCTGTCACGAAGGAGCAACCGCAGCCGGGCCCACGCCTCGGCGACGTGCTCATCGAGGGGCACGGGCTGCATCGCCATGGCTTCAGTCAGCGTGTGCAGACGGCGATAGCGCGTCTCCAGATCGGCGGCGGCCAGGACCCCGGCACGCAGTTCCCCGATCGTGATAACCGACAGGCCGATCTCGTCGGGGAGCGCGTCATAGTCGAGCGGCCGCCCCGATTCCCGGGCGATGAACACCGTGGTGTCGGCCAGCCCTCGGGTCACTGGAACGGGAGGTCGTCGGTGGTGTCCGTCGCAAGGTCGCGAAGCTCCTTGGCGAGCCCGGGATCCGCCTGGTGATGCCGGACGATGCCGGCGAAGGTGTCTCGTGCCAACCAGCGAGGCTGGCGTGCGATCGGCTCAAGGACCGCAACAGCTCGGCCGTCGACCGTGATGGTGACCGACTCGCCGGCCGCCACCCGGTCGAGCAGGGCCCTGGTGTTGTTGCGCAATTCCCGGGAGGCAACCTCGGTCATGCGACAACCGTAGCAAATATGCGACGGTCGGACCACGGCAAGAATTGTTGACCGGGTTGGTTACCAGGGGTTACAACGAGGTGGCAACACACGACCAAGCGGGAGGCGGATGGCGATGGGTGAGCCGTTGCGGGCTGTGCCGAGTCCGGCTCTGACCGAGGCCGACAGAGAGCGTCTGCTGAGGCTCGGCCAGGAGCTGGCGTCCGATCCCGACGAGATGGTTTGGCGCGAGTGGGTTGATGTCGCTGTACGGACCGGGGTCCACTTCGGGAGACCATCCGGCAGGTAAGGTCCGCGGTGATGCGGATCGCATGGCAGGTGGCGATTGACCGAGCCCTCATGGCTTGGCTTGAGGGGCGGCGACAGGAGCCGGGATACCTGTCGGGCACACTGATAGCCTCGCCAGCTTCGGTAGGCTCGGCCCTGTGATCGCTGTCACCGGTGAGCCGAAGATCGATGAGCTGAACTCGACGGACCCGCTCGCACTTCTCATCTCGATGCTGCTCGACCAGCAGGTGACGATGGAGAAGGCGTTCCGCGGCCCGTACGACCTCAAGACTCGGATGGGCGGCCGGCTCGACGCCGGCGAGATCGCCGAGCTCGACCCCGAGGAGCTGGCGGTGCTGTTCCAGGGGTCGCCGGCGTTGCACCGGTACCCGAGGTCGATGGCGGGCCGGACCCAGGAGCTGTGCCGGGTGCTGATGGAGCGCTTCGACGGCGATGCCGCGTCGGTCTGGACATCGGCGGCGACCGGGAGCGAGCTGTTCGCCAACCTCAAGGGCCTGCCCGGCTTCGGCGAGCAGAAGGCCCGCATCTTCTTGGCCCTGCTGGCCAAGCGCGTGGGCATCACCCCGCCGGGCTGGGAGGATGTCGCCGGCCCGTACGGCGGGCCCGGCCACTTCTCGGTGGCCGACATCGACGGGCCCGAGTCGCTCGCCTTGGTGCGCGAGCACAAGAAGGCCATGAAGGCGGCGGCCAAGGCCCGCGCCACTCCCGCTACCACGTGAACGTCGTCGCCAACGGCGACCCGGTCGAGCTGGCTGAGGGGTCGACCGTCGACGACCTGCTCGTCGCGCTGGGGCTCGGCGGCAAATGGGTGGTCGTCGAGCGCAACCGCGAGCCGGTGGCCAGGGCCGATTTGGCCACGACCGTGCTGGCCGACGGCGACCGCATCGAGCTCGTCCGAGCCGTGGCCGGAGGGTGACCGGCCTTCTCGACGACCGCCGGCTCTACCTCTGCACTGCCGACCGCCCCGACCTGGCGAAGTTCCTTGTCGCATGCATCGCCGGCGGGGTCGACGTCGTCCAGCTCCGGGACAAGCAGCTCGACGCCAGGCCGCTACTGGCCCGCGCCGGGTTAGCCGCCGAGGTGTGCGCCGATTACGGCGTGCCCTTTGTCCTCAACGACCGGCCAGACCTGGCCATGGAGTGCGGGGCGGCGGGCGTCCACGTCGGCCAGGACGACGCCCCTCCGGCTTTGGCCCGGCGCATTCTCGGCCCCGATGCGATCGTCGGGTTCTCGACGCATGCGCCGGCGGAGCTGGACGCCTCGGCTGCCGAGCCCGTCGACTACGTCTCCGTCGGCCCGGTGGCGGCGACGCCGACCAAGCCGGGACGACCCGGCACGGGGCTGGACTACCTGCGCTACGCGGCACAGACTGCCACCCGGCCGTGGTTCGTAACCGGCGGGGTGACGCCGGCCACGGTCGGGCAGATGCTCGACGCCGGCGCCCGGCGCTTCGTGGTCGTCCGCTGGCTGACCGAGTCGGCGGACCCGCAGGCCGCCGCCCGCGCCCTGCGATCGGTGATCGACGAGGTCTCCCTGGGTTCTCCGGGACCGTAGGTCCGGTGCTTGCCGGACCGTAGGTCCTGGGCTTTCCGGGACCGTAGGTACCGTGGCGGTACTCCAGGTACCGGAAAGCGCCCGGACTACGGCCCGGTCTGGCGCTCCATCCAGCCCATGAGGAGGGCGACGGCCCGGGGGTCGTGACGCAGCCGGTGCCCGGCCTCGGACAGGACCCGTAGCTCGACGGCGTCGCCGGCGGCGTCGGCCAGCACCCGGGCGTCGTCGAGAGGGACGATGTCGTCGTCGGCGCCGTGCACGATGAGGACCGCCCGGGGCGGGATCTTGGCGATCAGCGCCGTGGGCCGGATCTCTTGGAGCTCGCGGCTCCACGCCGCGAAGTCGGTCGGGAAGTCAGGGTCGGAGATCACGCCGATGTTCCGGGCGTGGGCCAGGAAGCCCTCGGGGTCGGAGGCCCAGTCGCCGAAGTCGGCTCTCGCCGACATGGCCGCGACCCCCCGAACGCGCTCGTCCTCGCCGGCCTCGCACAGGGCCAGCGCACCGCCCGGGCCCGTGCCGGCGACCCCCACGTCGGAGACGCCCTCGACGGCCAGGAGGTGGTCGATGGCGGCCCGGAGGTCATCGAGCCACCCGCCGAGGGAAAAGTTGCCCTCGGAGGTACCGGTGCCCCGGAAGTTGAAAGCCAGGACGACCCAGCCCGTGTCGGCCACCAGCCGTTCGGCCAGCTCCGGGTAGGTCTGCCCCGACGTCGCAGCCCCGCCGGGGCCGGCGGGAAACCCGTGGCACAGCACGAGGCCCGGCACCGATGCCGCAGCCATGGTGGCCCGCCGGGCCAGGTACCCGGACAGGCGAAGGCCGTCCGAGGAGATCTCGATATGCATGGGCCTTCACCTCCGTTGGAGTGTCGTTGGGAACCAGCGCGACAAGGGGGCGCGGAGCGCCCCCTTGCCTTGCTTCGAATTGCTGGAAAGGAAAAACTTGGGGGAAACGGACTGCACCAGGAGGGACCAGTTCCCGGACGTGTCCTCCGAGCGGTGGCGGCGGGAATTCCGCCTACCCGGTCCAGCTGCCAGTTAGCGGGCAGCCACCTCCGAGGTCCCAAAACTACATTCGTTCAGGCGGACCACCTCCTTTCTTCGGTAGCCCAATTGAACCACACACGCCGGCCCAGATGGAGGCAGTTTCCTCGCACATCTCGTCGGGCGCAGCGCCCTCAGATGTCGGGGCCGCGCTCCTCGATCGGTCCGACGGCCCCGATGTCCTCCAGGTAGCCCATCTGGGCGTCCAGGACGGCGTGGACCTGCAACGGCGTGTAGGCCGACCCCGCGGCCTCGGCCTTCATCAGCACGAAGTCGACGGTCTCGGCACCGCTTACGATCACCGGGTGGTCGGCATCCGCGGTGTGCCCGTTGGAGGACACGCCCTTGATGCGGAAGAACTCGAGGTGCCAGTTGAGGATGCGGCGGACATCATCGGGCGACAGGACGGAAGCGACCTCGGGCCCGACGTGGTCGCACACCCAGGCCACCGCGTCCTCGAACTCGAACACCCGCCCTGGAGCGGTGCCGGCCAGCCGGCGGGCCTCCCGGCCGACCACGATGGCGGCGATGGCGAAGATGACGGCAACGGCGAGGGCGCCGAGGAAAATGCCCATGGGCGCCGAGGGTAGTGGGCCGTGGAGCGACAGCCCGAGGATGCCGATGCACCAGTCGGCCGGAAATTATAGCCGATCGGCTATAATTTGGGTCCGTGGACGCAGCTGAGGTCATCCGGGAAGTGCGCCAGGTCACGGGGCTCACGCAGCAGGCCCTCGCCGAGGTCGCCGGCACCACGCAGTCGACGATCGCCGCCTACGAGTCAGGGGCCAAACACCCGACGACGGGCACGCTCGATCGCATCGTGCGCGCCGCCGGCGTCGAGCTGTCGTGGGCGATCGTGCGTCGCGGCCCCTACCATCCGATGGCCCTGATCGACCTGGCCGAGGCGCTGCGTGGTGCCGAGACCGACCTCGACCGACGCCTGCTGACCCTTGAGTTCGTCCAGGAGTTCGAGGCGGAGCCCCCGCACCAACGGCAGGCCTTGCTCACGGGTCGTCCTGAGCCCACCGGTGACGTGCGTTGGGATGCCCTCCTGGGCGCCCTCGCTGAACACCTCGCCTTCCATCACGACCTTGCCTGCCCCGACTGGGCCGAGGAGCCCGACCGGTTTCTCGATCAGTGGTGGTTCCCGGTCAACACGGCGTTTCGGCGCGCCGCCGCCCTCGCCCATGCTCCGGCCGCCTTCGTGCGCCGGGGGGTCTTCGTCGAGCGCCGAGACCTGGTGAGGGTCTGATGAGCGATCACATGATGGGCGGCATAGAGATGCGCGAGGCGTTCCGGCGTATGGCCAACCGGCTGGCGCAGCGCAGGGTCGTGGGCGACATCTGCATCTACGGCGGCGCGGCGATGATCCTGGCCTTCGATGCCCGGCGGGCGACGCGCGACGTCGATGCCATTTTCCTGCCGCACGGGGTTGTCGTCGAGGTGGCGAGGGAGGTGGCGAAGGAGCTGGGCCTGCCCCTGGGCTGGCTCAACGACGGTGTGTCGGTCTACGTCTCGAGTGTCGCCGATCAGGGCCAGCCGTCGATCTACGACCACCCGAACCTGCGGGTGCGCTCCGTCTCGGCCCGGCATCTCACCGCGATGAAAGCGCATGCGGCACGGGGGTACGCGTCCGACAAGGAGGATCTCGTCGTGCTCGTCCGTCATCTTGGCCTCACGACGGCCTCGGAGGTCGAGCAGCTCTGCGCCGAGGTTTTCCCCGACGAACCCCTGAGCGATCACAGCCGCCTGGCAGTGGAGGATGCCGTGGCCATCGCGCTGGACCGACCAAACTAGAGGCCGAGCAGCACGGCGAGGCGCTCGCGGTGGTGGCGGGGGTTGCCGAAGAGCAGCCGCGACGACCGGGCCCGCTTGAAGTACAGGTGGGCGTCGTGGTCCCAGGTGAACCCCAGCCCGCCGTGGACGTGGAGGCTGTCGGTCGCCACCCTCACGTACATCTCCGAGCAGCACGCCTTGGCCACCGCAGCGGCCTCCGGCAGCTCGGTGGTGCCGACGACCGCTGCGGCGTGGCGGGCCGCGCCGCGGGCCGACTCAAGGTCGACCAGCATCTCGGCGCACAGGTGCTTGACGGCCTGGAAGCTGCCGATCGGCCGCCCGAACTGCACCCGCCGGCGGGCGTACTCGACGGCCATCTCCAGCGCCCGGTCGGCCCCGCCCACCTGCTCGGCGGCCAGGGCGACGACGGCGATGTCCATGGCTGCGGCGAGGGTCCCGTCGAGGGGCCGGGCCGGCGTGGCCGCCAGGGTGACGCGGGCCTGCCGGCGGGTCTGGTCGACGGTCGCCAGCGGGGCACGGTCGAGGCCGGGGGCGCCGGCATCGACCAGGAACAGGCCGACAGCATCGTCCCCTCGTCGGGCTGCGACCACGAGCACGTCGGCATCGCACCCGTCCACCACGTAGGACTTCTCTCCCTCCAGCCGCCACCCGCCGGCGGGTGACCGGACGGCCCGGGTCTTGACGCCGGCGTCATCCCACCGGCCCGACCCCTCGGCCACGGCCAGCGTGGCCGTGCAGAGGCCGCCGGCGATCGCGGCTTGGTGCTCGGGCGGCAGGAGCGGGGCGGTGGCGACGGTGCCCAGGTACGGGGCGCACAGCAGGGCCCGGCCCGTCTCCTCCAGGACCACGGCCTGCTCGACCCATCCGAGGCCGGCGCCGCCCACCGCCGCCGGCAGGTGCAGGCTGTGCAGGTCGTGGTCGGCCGCCATGCGCAGCCAGGCGTCGAGGTCGTAGCCCCGCTCATCCTCCATCCGCCGGCGGACCTCGGCCGGCGGCGAGACCTCGGCGAGGAGTCCTCGCACCCTGGCCCGCAGCGGCTCGTGGGCGTCGGTCGGGATGAAGGTCACCAGGGCATACTCGCGTCGAGCTGTGCCGATGACGACATCGCATGTTCGCCTGGCGGCGAGCGCCTCGTTACCCTCGCCCCCGGCGGCTGGGGCCAGCCGGTGCCCAGTGAGTGGGGGAGTGCGCTCGCCGTCAACCCCGAGGCGAGAACTCTCACCGCAGCAATGGACGACGGAAGGACTCAGCACTTCGAGACAGAAGACCTCGCCGCCGACCGCCTGGCCCATGGCTACGCCGTCACCCACCCACCGCAGCCAAGGACTTGACGGTGGAAGGACGAGGCCCTGCGTGCCCTTGTCCCCCCAACCCCGAGCGTGAGCACCGAGACGCCGAGCGCCACCGTGACGACCTCCGGCACCGCCTCGTTGCCGTCGATCGCGAGCACACCGACTCAGTCTGGGACGGCATCCCCGTCGGTGATGCCGGGAGATGGACACCCTGGCCGGCGACCTCGACGACACGCGCATGGGCCTGGTGAAGGCCATGGTCGCCGACTGGGCACACGACGACCCCTCCTGGGCACCGACCACCGCCGAACTGATGAGCAGGTCGTTCCCGCACCCCCTCGACCTCAGCCGGGACAGGTCCACGCCATACCAGCCGAGCCCCCCGCCCCCACATCGAGCGGGACCTCGGGCCGGAGCTGGGGATGGGGCTGTAGGGCCGAACCTGATTCTCTTGCCGAGAGATGGTCAAGTTGTCGATCCACTCGGTCGATACAAACCCCGACGGCTCGGTGCGGCTCAGCGCGGACGGCGTCGGCGGAGGGCACGGCGCTCTTTGCGGGAAGGAACCGATGAACCTGATGAGTTCCATAGCAGCGCGTGCACGATCGCGGCGTCTCTCGTTGGCGGTCGTGCTGGTGAGCACGCTGGGTGGCCGGTCTCGTGACCGCAGCCGGGCCTGCGGCACCGGCCATGGCCCAGACCGCTCCGGCGACCGGGGTGTACGTGCCCCTGGCCCCGGCTCGGATCTTCAACACCCAGGTGGCGGCCCAGACCTCCCGTGACGTGCAGGTCACCGGTCTGGGCGGTATACCCACGACCGACGTGCTGGCCGTGGTCGTGGACCTCACCGTCTACAACAACAACAGCGGGGCGTGGGGGATCCTATGGCAGGCGGGAACGCCCCGGCCCTACCCCGCCTCCAGCATCAACTACGTCCCCGGCCGCGTCGTCACCAACAGCGTCGTCACCAAGGTCGGCGCTCCC
>JANMRJ010000177.1:0-9543 GCA_031370985.1 Acidimicrobiales bacterium | reverse complement strand
CCACCACGCCGAGGTCGTCGTCCTCAAGGGCGACAGCTTCCGACTCCGAGGAAAGCGGCAGGAGGTGCTGACCGGCGAGAAGGAGCGCTGACCTGCTCAGTTTTCAGCCGGCGATTTCTGCTCAGGTTTGGACCGGCGTTGACACACGCCGTGATCGCAAAGCGTCCTGTCGCCCGAACGCTCATCAGACGGATTACAACACCCATGCGGTCATCGCGTGGCTCATGTGAAATCGTTGTCAACGGAAGCCAACAGGCGGCATCCGGCGAAGTTGGGAGTCGCCCCTTCGGGCGCTGTCCCTCCGTCTCGACGCGGGCCGATTCGGTTGCGATCTGTCAATTACTGAACCCGTCTTCCCTGTTTACCGTCTGAACTGCCACCGCCCTCGCACGCGGTTCCGCGAGAGTTCAGTTTCAGCAGATAACTGAACAGGTTTCCGGCTCTCGCCACGCTCGCAGCCATGGCGTTTCGAGCAATGGACTTAAGAGTCAGTTGCTCTGCCATTGAGCTACCGGCCCAGCGCGCTCGCCCAACTCGTCATCGAGCAGCGAGAGCGCAGTCTAACGCAGGCGACGGCCGCGCGGCCAACGACTGACGCCACTCAATCGCGGTTGGTCAGTGCAGGGAAGCGACCGGACGTCCTCCAAGCCTGAGGAAGGGCTTGTCGTCAATGATGACCTCGCCATTGCGACAATGATCGACTCGTCGGCGGCGGCCGATCAGGTTTATCGAGCGGCTGCCTGCACATCGGATATGACCTGATCAAATGAAGCCTTGTTCACGGCGCTCAAGAAGCCGCCCCCATCGTCGTTAGCGACCGCCTTCCCATCGACCGCTCGGATCACGCCCTGGTCTGAGACCACCCGGTAGTAGAGGTGCCCAGTGTCGGGTCCCTCAACAGGCCAACCGTTTTGCCGCGCTTCAACCGCCTTGTTGCGAAGGAACACAAGCACGCGTTCCGCCGGCAGCTGGGCCGCGAATTGCCTGTACTGCCGTGGATCGGTCATGAAGAGTTCCACGTTGAGGACGCCGGATGCCGCGTATTCGGGCGTGCCGCTGAGGACTTGCTCGACCTTGAAATCCAACTGTGCGAAGGCCCCATCCGTCGGGCTCAGATCGGTATGACGGGTCGAATCCTGGCTGATTCGCGTGACCGTCCCGACGACGACCACATCGGCTGGTTTGGTCATCCCGTCGAGCGAGGTGTAGTGCTCGTCATTGTTCCCTCCCGGCGCGACCCCGGCCCAGAAGTCGGCCGGTGCATACGGCGCCACTGGAGATGAAGGTGGTTTTTCGGTGGCGGCCAGCGTCTCGATTGGCGCCGACCCGACGGGTGGGGTCGCAGTGTTTACGTCGACCTGAGACGGCGCCGCGGCAGGTTGTCGCGCGCATCCGGCAATCAATAGCGCAAGCGTCGCAACTCCGAGCCGGCCGAGGCGTTTAGTGCGCCGCGCCATCAGTAGCACCGAGCCTGACCATCCGATACCGATGTCGGTCAAATTGCATCGGAGGTTCCCCAAAGGACCCGAAGGCGTGGATGGAGCCGGAGGCCACCGGTTCCTCGGGCGCATGCTACTCCTCCCCCCCACCCATGAATGTCAAGGTTGAATGGCTCGTCAAGTCACGTCGAATCCATTCACCCAGCTGCCGACGGGAAGGATCTAATCGCCGCTCGTCAGCGCAGCGGAAGCGACGAGTCGCTGGGGCGAGCACCGGACCCTGCGTCCTCGTCGGGCGCGAGCGTCCGGTCCGCGGCGAGGGCCGCGCGCGAGCGCTCGGCCTCCTCGGCCAGCTCCGCGACCGCCTCGCGCATCGTGTCGATCGCCGTCACGGAGTAGCTGTCGAACTGGTCGAGCGTCGCGAACACGGTGTCCCATGCGCGCTTCAGGCCGGCGAGGTCGACGCCGATCGCCGGCCGCCCGGCCCCGGCAGGGGCGGCGGCATCCGAACGCACCGCACCCCTGGCCTGGGCACCCTCGCGGCCCCCGCGCACGGCGGCCAGCTGGCCGAGGATCCGGCGCTGGTCGGCCATCGCCTGGGCGACCGCGACCGAGGTGCGCAGCGCCGCAGCAGTCGTCGTTGTCGCCATCCGGATCGTCCGCACGATCTGGCGGTTGTTGTCCTGGACGACGCGCAGCGCGGCGGCCCCCTGGGTTGCCACCGCCAACTGGATCAGCAGGTCGCGCCGGCGCTGGCGGATGGCGAACAATGCGTCGGCGCTGAGGGCGGCCGCCCGCTCGGGCTCGGTCAGGGCGAGTCCGACCAGCCGCGCCTCGAGGCGCTCGTCGAGCACGTGGGCGAGCTGCGCATGGCGGTGGAGCATCTCGATCTCGTGCGCCAGCGCGCGCTGCTCCTGCCCGATCGCCGCGATCTCGGCCTGGAGCATCGATCGGCCGACCGCCAGCGAGCCCAGGATCCGTTCGATCCGGACGCGGGCTTTCGCGTAGCGCTCGATGGCATCCTGGTCCGGATCGCCGAGCGGGATCACGCCGAGCAGCCTGCGCGGACGGCCGCCCGATCGACCGACGCGGGCCGGATCGAGCTCCTTGACGGCTTCGCGCAGCTCGGCCAGGCTGCGCGCGACCGGTGACTCACCGTCGAGCGTGCCGATGATCGCGCGCATCGGGCGGTCGAGGAGCCGGTGGCTCAGCTCCGCGGCGGCGAGAATCTCCCGCTCGCCAATCTCATCGACGTCGTCGAGCAGCCGTCGATATTCCTCCCCGTGCCCATCGGCGACCAGGATCGCGTCGACGAACCGCGTCGCGAGCGCCTCGATCCGGGACGCGACCACCGGCTCGTCAACCCGAACGGAGCCTGGCGGGGAGGTCGAACCCTCCGCCGAGTCGTTCTCGTCCAGGCTATCGCTCGTCGGCAGGCTCGGCGCCCGCCGGCCGCCCGGCACCACCGGGCGCATCAGCGGCGGTCGCGGTCCGCGCCGAGCCACGCCGGGCGCGTCCGGTCGTAGCGGCCGCCGGCCGTCCGTCGGACCCGTTGGCGTGATCGCCGCTCGCGGTCACTCCGTTGCGGTTCTGGGCCCCGATCATCGGCGCCATCGTCTGGCGCGCGACGTTCGCGAGCACGCCGCCCTGCTGGATCAGCTCGGCGAGGACCTCGGTGATCCCGCCGGCCCCGTTGAGGACGGTGAAGTTGTCGACGTGGTCGAACGATGAGGCTGCCGCCCGGACGATCTCCGGGAGGTTCACCGCGATCTGCTGGGCAATGACGGCTTCCTGGTTGCGGCTCAGCGCCGCGGCCCGCCGCTCGATGCCGGCGGCCTCGGCCTCCGCCTTGGCCTTGACTGCGTCCGCCTCGGCCAGGCCCTTGGCCCGGATCGCGGCTCCGTCCGCCTCGCCGTTGATCCTTGTCGCGCCGGCCTGCGCCTCGGCCTGGACCTTGATCGCCTCGGCCTGGGCCTGGGCGGCGATCCGCGTCTGGGCGGCGGCAGCCTCCGCTGCCAGGCGGACCTCCTGGGCGGCCGCCTCGGCCTGGCGGATCCGGACGTCGCGCGCGGCGGCGGCGAGGGTCGTCTGGCGATAGGCCTCGGCGTCGGCCGGCTTGCGGACGTCGACCTGGAGCTGCTGCTCGGTCTGCTGCGCCTGCAGCTCGGCCACGCGGGTCTCCTGCTCGACCACCGCCTGGCGGGCCTTGGCCTCGGCCAGCGGCCCCTGCTGCTCCGCCTGCTTCGTGGCCTGGTCGATGTCGGCCTGGAAGCCGGCCTTCTTGATGTCGGCGTTGCGGGTCGATTCGGCGATCAGGGCGCGCGCGGACTGCTCCTGGTCGACGGCCTCGCGCTCCGCGTTGGCCCGCGCGATCCGGGCGTTCTGCTCGACCTCGGCCTGGTGCGGGACGGCGAGGTTCTCGATATAGGCGCTCGGGCTGGTGATCGCCTGGATCTGGAAGCTGTCGATGACCAGCCCGAACGACTCCATCTCCTGGGTGCAGCGATCGCGGACCTGCTGGGTGAACTTGTCCTGGTCGCTGATCATGTCCTCGACGGTCATCGAGCCGGCGATCGCCCGGAGATGGCCGACGAACACGTTCTGGACCTTCGTCTCGAGCTCGGCGGCCGGCCGGTCCAGGAAGCGCCGAGCGGCATTGGCGATCGAACGGAAGTCATCGCCGACCTTGTAGACGACGATTCCGCGCAGGTCGACCCGGATCTTCTGCTGGCTGACGCACGGGACGCTGATCTCGCTCTCGTGGGCCTCGAGCGACAGACGCCGGACCTTCGTGACGCCGGGCAGGATCAGGGCGCCGCGCCCGGTCACGATGTTGAAGCCCATGCTCTCGCCGGTGCCCTCCTGACGGCCGCTGGCGCGGAGCCCGGAGATGATCAGCGCCTCATCGGGTTCGGCGACCCGCCAGCTCGAGCGGAACAGCAGGACCAGCCCCAGGATCACGATCAGCACGGCGATCACCACGACCGCGAGCCCCACCTCGGGTGTCATCGTTCAAGCCTCAGATTGTTCGTCGGGGAGACCTCGACCGTGCGGCCGCCGAGGCTGCCGACGACGAGGACCTGGGTGTGCTTCGGAATCGTCGCGTCCTGGTCGGCCGCGCGTGCCGGAAAGCGCTCGGTGCCCTGGCGGATCTCGATCAGCACCTCGCCGAGATGGCCCGGCGAGATCGTCGCCGTGACCCGTGCGAGCTTGCCGACGACGTCGAGACTCATGCCTCCCTTTCCTGCGGTCCATCCGAGCTCCGTGGCCGCATCATCGTAGCCCAGCCACGCGCGGTCGCTCTCGCAGCGCGACGCCATTGCGGTGGTGGCGGTCCGCCGCCGCATGGCGCGCGGTCGCCGCGTGGCGCGCCACCGCCGGGTCGTGCGCGTCCGAAGCCCCGAGGATGCAGACTGACGCCACGACGCGCGGCTGGACCGGGGTCCGGGCGGTGGCCACACACCGCGGATGCCGTCGGACGGATTGACGATCGCGTTGAGGTGCCCCGCCATGATTCTCGCCGCTCCATGACCATGGAGGCCTCTTGGCCAATCTGCTGATCGGACCGCTCCTTCGCCACGTCGGCCAGCACGACGCGACGATCTGGGTCGAGACCGACGCCCCCGCCGCGGTCGAGGTCCGGGCCGGACCGGCGACCGGATCGGAACGAACCTTCCACGTCGCAGGCCACCACTACGCGATCGTCGTCCTGGACGGTCTCGAGTCCGGCTCGGCCACGCCGTACGAGGTCTGGCTTGACGGCGAGCGCGTCTGGCCCATGGACCCATCGGAGTATCCGCCGAGCCGGATCCGGACGATCGATCCGGACCGGCCACTGGCGCTCGTCTTCGGTTCCTGCCGCGAGCCGGGGGAATCCCGAACTCCCGGGAGCCAGCGCGGCATCGATCCCGATGTCCTCGAAGCGTGGTCGGCCCGGATGGCCAGACAGCCTGACGATGAGTGGCCCGACGCCCTGCTGCTCGTCGGTGATCAGATCTACGCGGACGACACATCGCCCGTGGTCCGCGAATTCATCGCCGGCCGCCGGGACCCGAAGGTCGACCCGCGCTGGGAGGTCGCCGACTTCGAGGAGTACACCCGCCTCTATCTCGAGTCGTGGACCGAGCCGTCGATCCGCTGGATCCTCTCGACCCTGCCGACCTCGATGATCTTCGACGACCACGACATCCGCGACGACTGGAACACCTCGCATTCGTGGCGGGTCGAGATGAAGGCAACCGACTGGTGGGAAGAACGGATCGTCGGCGGCCTCATGTCCTACTGGATCTACCAGCATCTCGGGAATCTCGCGCCCGCCGACCTCGCGGCCAACGAGACCTACCGAGCGGTTCGCGCGGCGCCCGACGGGGAGCTGATCCTGCGCCCATTCGCCGTCCACGCGGATGCCGAAGCTGATGGCGCGAAGGGGACACTCTGGTCGTACCGGCGCGACCTGGGCGGCGTTCGGCTGATCGTGATCGACTCCCGGTGCGGGCGGATCCTGGCTGACGGCGCGCGCTCGATGGTCAGCGAAGCCGAGTTCAGCTGGATCGAACGCCAGGTCGAGGACGGCGGGTACGACCATCTCGTCGTCGCGACGTCGCTCCCGTGGCTGTTGCCGCGCGCCCTCCACGAGGTCGAATCGTGGGACGAGGTCCTGACCGCGCCGGGTCGGCCGCGACTCGTCGCCAGGTTCGGTGAATGGCTCCGGCGGAGCGCCGACCTCGAGCACTGGGCGGCCTTCCGTGCCTCGTTCGATCGTCTGACCCGGCTCTTCGGGCGGATCGGCCGAGGCGAGCACGGCGCCACACCCCCGGCAACGATCTGCGTGCTGTCCGGCGACGTCCATCATGCCTACGTCGCGGTGGCCGATTACCCGGAGCCGACGGCCTCGCATATCTACCAGGTCACCTGTTCGCCCATCCACAACAGCATCCCGCGGGCGATGAAGGTCGTGTTCCATTTCGGCTGGAGCAAGACGTTCGAGGTCGTCATGAAGGCGGTCAGTCGGCGATCTGGTGTGCCGTCTCTGCCGATCCACTGGACCCATCCATCGGGACCGCACTTCGGGAATCAGCTGGCCCTTCTGACGTTCAACGGCCGTCAGGCGAAGGTCCGCCTGGAGCGCAGCGTGCCGCCGCCGGACGGGGCGAAGGGCGACGGGGGCGCCAACGAGGCCGAGCCGACCGCCAGGCCGGGCCCGTTCGAGCCCGACGCGCCAGGGCTCGAACTCGTTGTCGAGCACAACCTGACCGGCTCGCAGCCGCCGTGAACGCCGGCCCCGAAGCGCCGGACGTCCGGACGTCCGGATCACCGGATTCTGCGGCGAGCACGCATCGAACGCCCAGTCCTCCGTTGCCGCGTGATTGCAACTCACTGGCCATGTTTCGCTGCGGCGGCTCGATCCGTCGTCGTCATCCTGTCCGACCATGACCCCCAGCACACCGCAATCGACCATGCCGCCCCGGGACACAACGGCCCGCGACGCCACGGCCGCCGACGCCCCACTGGCCGCCGACGCCCCACCGGCCGCCGGCCGCGGCCGTGCCGCCGACACGACCGGCGGTCTTGCGCCGTCGATCGTCGCGTGGCTGGTCATGGCCGTCGTCGGACTCGGCGGGTTCGCCGCGATCACGGTCCTGCTCCTGAATCACTGGGTGCCGGCGTTCGACATGTCGCTGCTCGATGCGGCAAGGCAGTGGCAGAGCTACGCCCCGCTGTGGGAGTTCATCTCGGAGTCCGCGAATATCCCGCTGATCGTGATCGGCGTCGGCCTCGTTCTGTTCCTGTTCTTCACGAAGCGACGGCGTGAGGCGGTCCTGGTCGCCGTGATCCTGATCGCGGTCACCGCCGGCAGCGAGGCGGTCAAGCAACTCGTCCATCGGGACCGCCCGTCGGGCACCGACCCGAACATCCCTGGGGTCGTGTACAGCTTTCCGTCGGGCCACGTCCTCGAGGCACTGACCATCTTCGGCATGCTGGCCATCCGCGCGTTCCGGAGCGGTCTCGCGGAGATCATCCGGGTCCTGATCGTCGTCGCGGTCCTCATCGACGCCGTCCTCGTCGGGGTGGCACGGGTCGCCCTGGCCGCCCACTGGCCGAGCGACACGATCGCCTCGTTCATCGGCGCGATCGGCGTCCTTGGCGTCTATGGCCTGCTGACCCATCACGATCCGGAAACCAGCGACGCCAGCAGCGCCGGCCGGCCGGCAGGTGATCCGCGTGGCTGACCAGAAGGGACCACCGTCCCGCCTACCGGCCGACCCGACGAGCGTCGGGCCGCTTCCGGCGCAGGTCGGCGCACCCGCGCCCGCGGCCTCCGCCATGCTCCTGATCGGGTTCCTCGGCCTGACCGCCTGCCTCGTCCTGTTCGGGACGCTTGCCGAGGGAATCCGCGACCAGGAGGTCTACACCCTCGACGTCTGGGCCAATCCCTTCTTTCACGGTCTTGCCAGCCCGTTCATGGACACGGTCATGAACGCCGCGACCTTCGCCGGCTCGAACCTGTTCATCCCGCCCCTGTTCGTCATCGCGATCGCGCTCCTGATCCGGATCCAACGCCCCGGGGCGGCGCTGTTCCTGACCATCACGAGTGGCGGGAGCCTCCTCCTCAACAGCCTGATGAAGGTCTTCTTCCAGCGCCCTCGACCCCAGCTTCCGTGGGCCACTGTCCTGCCCGACTACAGCTTCCCCAGCGGCCATACGATGAACTCGGTGGCGTTCTACGTCGCGCTGGCGGTGATCATCTGGTCGATCCGGGGGCGCCGCAGTGGCACCTTCGCCCTGGCTATCGCGATCGCCCTCTGCGGCCTGATCGGATTGAGCCGGATCTATCTCGGCTACCACTACTTCACCGATGTCCTCGGTGGGGTCCTCGCGGGGACCGGCTGGCTGCTCATCGTGCTGGCCGCCGTCCGGAGCGGGCCGCTGGCGAGGTTCTGGGATGTTCGCCCTCGAGCTCGGTCCAATCCGTCGGACATGTCGGGCGGCAGGTCATGACCAGGGCACTGGTCCTGGGCCGGAAGCGCAAGGGCCGCAGGATCGGCGAGGCCGTCCGCCAGACCCGAGAGCTCCTCGAAGAGGCCGGCTGGACGGTCGACAGCGCGATCGTGATCAAGAAGTCCGAGCTGCGCCGTCGGGCGCGCCGGGCGATCAAGCACAAGGTCGACATCGTCGTCGCGGTCGGCGGCGACGGCGCCGTCTTCCAGGTCGTCAATGCACTCGCCGAATCGGAGGTGATCGTCGGGATCATCCCGAAGGGCACCGGCAATCTCCTGGCGGGCAACCTCGACATCCCGCGCGACCTGAAGAAGGCTGCCCACGTGCTCGTGACCGGGACGACCCGCCGGATCGATCTTGGGCGGGTGACGATCGACGGTGCCGACCGCGACTTCGCCGTGGCCTGCGGGGTCGGCTTCGACGCCGTCGTGATGGACGCGACGGACCCGGCGCAGAAGCGACGCTGGGGCAAGCTCGCCTACGTCGCGAACGCGATCCGCGAGGGCGGCAAGATGAAGGATGCCACCCACGAGATCACGATCGACGGCGAGAAGATGACGACGCGGGCGGCCCAGGTCTTCGTCGCCAACTTCGGCCGGATCGGGTCCCTCATGGAGCCCCGCCGGAAGGTGATCCCCGACGACGGGCTGCTCGACGTCATCATGGTTCGCGCCTCGGGGCGACTGTCCGGGCTCCGGGCCGGCATCGATGTCCTCCGTCAGCGCGAGCTCGGAGAAGACGACGGTGGCCGGGTCGAGCGCCATCGGGCGCGCGAGGTGACGATCAGCTCGAGTCCGCGTCAGCTGGTCGAGACGGACGGCTCGGTCATCGGTCGGACGCCGATCACGGTCTCGATCCGGCCCGCCGCACTGCGGGTCATGACCCCGGGCGGGCGCTGACCGTCGATCGGAATGGGGCTGGCGAGGCGCGATCAGCGCCGCGTGCTCCGCGCCGCGTGTTCAGGCGCCGGAGCGCGGTCAACGCCGGAGGAGGTCGCGCTCGGCCTGAAGACGGAGCCGGAACAGGATGTCCCAGTCCTCGGCGGGGATGTCGAGCTGCTCGAGCGTCTTGTCGATCGCGGCCAGCCCATCGCCGGCCTTCGCCG
>JANMRJ010000092.1:0-1824 GCA_031370985.1 Acidimicrobiales bacterium | reverse complement strand
GCTACCGCAGGAGCGTGAAGTGAGCGAGAAACGAGCGACGGGCTTGGAATAGGTGCCGGTCAGGGGCATTCGCGAAGCCGCTGAACGCGTGGCGGGCCGCGGCCCTGCCTGAGCCCTGGCCGCCGTGCCCGTCGGCTCCCGAGGAACTTGGCGCGCGGAAGCGCCGTATCGGCCCCGGGACGAGTGTCCCCCCGCATAGACGGTCCCGCACCCACTCGACGGCCCTGGCCGGTCGGGAGGCCGCCGACTATCGGGAGGCGCAAGCGGCCGAGGCCGAGGGGGTCGGATCCACGGGGCGCGGGGCGTCGCCACGAGAACGGCCGGGGTGGATCTCGAAGTGGAGATGCGGCGAGGTCGCGTCGGCGTTGCCGGTGTGGCCCACGTAACCGATGACCTCGCCAGCCGAGGCGTGGCGCGAACTCCCGGCGTAGGCGGACAGGTGGGCGCCGTAGTAGTAGTTGCCGTCATCGCCCCAGAGGTGGAAGGCGAGGCCCCCGAGGGTGTCCTCGGCGAACTCGACGTCGCCGGCGACGGGAGCGACGACGGGCGTGCCCTCGTTGGCGAGGATGTCGACGCCCTTGTGTTGGCGTCCCCCTGACCGGGGAGCGAGCCACGTGTTCGTGAAGGTGGTCGGCCCGGCCACGGGGCACACGATCGCGATCTCGTCGCCTGACACGATCTTGTCGGCGTAGTCGAGAACCCGGGTGACGTAGCTGTCGTCGTTGTTATACCGCCGCACCGTCGCCCGCTCGTCGGTGATGGCGCCCGTCCGGCCTCCGCACAGGTAGTTGGCGGCCGTCGCCACCGCGTCATCGATGTCGTGCGGGTTGGCGACGCCGTCGCCGTCCTGGTCGACCGCCCAAGCCTCGAACGTCCCGGGGAGGAACTGCATCGGGCCGACGGCCTGCTGCCATGGACCACCGAGCCCGAACCAGCCCAGCCACTTCCCGATCGGTAGCTGTTCGATCCCCGGCGAGCCGTCAAGTGGAATCCCGAAGATGTGGGGCACGACCTCGCCAGTCTCGGGGTCGGCGCTGGCTCCGCCGCTCGTGCCGTGACCGGACTCAATCGACCCGATCCCGGCCAGTAGCTGCCACCGCAGACCTGGGCACCACCCGTCGACAGCCCGGTACGCCCGCAGGACGCGATCGGGGATGCCAGCGACGGCGCCACCGGGCTTCGCTGCGTTGGACGTCGCGACGACGAAGAAGGGAATGCCGAGCACGATGCACAGCACCGCGACCGGAACCGCTGCGGCGGCCATCAGGCCGCGCCGTCTCATGGTCACTCTTCACTAGCTAGGCCCGAACGGACACCGGAATATCGCGCCCAGCCCGCGAGATCGCGGCCTGCTGCCTGGCCTAGTTGGTGAGACGCACGACCACTGGAGGTGTCGCACAGATGTTCCTGGCGCAGGTTCAGGTAACCCCCAACTCCACCGGCATGCCGGGAGCCCAACTGGTCCAGCAGCTCCTGAACTGGTCGCAGATGATTGCCCTCTGGGGCAGCCTGGGCGCCGTCCTCATCGGTGCCGCCATGTACGGGCTGGCTCGTGAGGGCGGCAGCTACTCCAACGCATCCAAGGGCAAGGGCCTGGCCATGGGCGGCATGGTCGGCGCCATCCTGGCGGGGATCGCCCCGACGGCCATCAACCTCCTGTTCAAGGCCGCTGCCTCGTGAAGCGGCCAGGAGTGATCGTTGCGGCGGGGGCCGGACTGTTCGCTCTCGGTTTCGCCGCCAGCGGAGTCCTGACCCGATCTCCGACTCGTGACCCCAGCGCGTCAACGCCTGCGGTCCTGGGTGCCCCTCGGCGTTCTGGCGGGC
>JANMRJ010000075.1:0-1483 GCA_031370985.1 Acidimicrobiales bacterium | reverse complement strand
GCCCGCCAGCAGGCTGGCCACCTGGCCGTGGTGGTCAGCACCGAAGATGTCGATGGCCCGGTCGAAACCTCGGACCAGGAACTTGTTGCGGTGGTAGGCCAGGTCTCCGGCCAAGTAGGTGAAGTCGCCGTTGTCCGACTTGACCAGCACCCGGTCGCGCGAGTCGCCAAAGTCGGTGGTGCGCAACCACACCGCGCCGTCCTGCTCATAGACCAGGCCCCGCTCGCCCAGCAGGGCGATGGTCTCCTCGACCGCCCCGCTCTCCTCGATCGACGCCTGACTGAACCACTCGTCGAAGCGGATACCGATGCCGTCGAGGGTCTCTCGAATGTTGGTCAGGATGACCTCGGCCGCCCAACGACCCGCAGCCACCACATCGTCAGGCCCGTCGTACCTGATGGCCAGTTCGGCCACGTAGGCGCCCTGGTAGCCCTCCTCGGGCACCTCGTCGCCCCGCCGGCGGGCCAGCAGGCTGATACCGAGCTGACGGATCTGGTTGCCGGTGTCGTTGACGTAGTACTCCCGGCTCACGCTCCAGCCGCAGCGGGCGAGCACCCGCGAGAGCGCGTCGCCGTAGGAGCACCACCAGCCGTTTCCGACGTGGAGAGGGCCGGTGGGGTTGGCGCTGACGAACTCGACGTTGACCCGCTCGCCGTTGCCGATCTCGTGGCGGGCGTAGCCGTCGACGCCCTGCTCCACCACCTCGGTCAGCACGTCGTGCAGCCAGCGGTCGTGCAGCTTGAAGTTCAGGAAGCCGGGGCCGGCGACGGTTATCTCCGACACGTACGCCGGCGGGTCCTCGCCCAGCTTGGCCGCCAGCTCGTCGGCCAGGTCGCGGGGCTTGCGCCCGCTGGCCTTGGCCGCGGCGAGGGCGACGCTGGAGGACCAGTCCCCCAGCTCGGGCCGGTTCGACCGCTCGACAGGGATCGTGGCCGGCACGGGGTCGACGCCAAGCGCGACCAGCGCGCCGCGCAGGGAGGAGGTCAGGAGGTCGGAGATCATCGGCATGGTCTTGGGGTCAGCGCCGGGGCCGGCTCATGACCGCGTGGAGCCGGTCGATCAGCTCCAACGGGTCGAACGGCTTGGTGATGTAGTCGTCCGCACCCAGGTCGAGGCCCTGCTGGACCTCCGACTTCTGGGCCTTGGCCGACAGCAGGATCACCGGCAGATCCTCGGTGGCGGGATCGCCCTTGAGGTCGGCGAGAAGCTGCAGGCCGTCGCGGCGGGGCATCATGATGTCGGAGATGACCGCGTCGGGGCGCTCGGTCTGCGCCCGCTTGAGCCCCTCCTCCCCGTCGGTCGCGCAGATGACATCGAAACCCTCGATCTCGAAGTTGACGCGCAGCAGCTCGAGGATCACCGGATCGTCGTCGATCACCAGCACGGTCAGCTTGCCCACTGCCGGGTGATCCTACCGGCGCGAGTAACCCCCGCCCGTGGGAGATACCATCGGGCCGCAGCAGGCCCTCGTAGCTCAGGGGAT
>JANMRJ010000060.1:0-3323 GCA_031370985.1 Acidimicrobiales bacterium | reverse complement strand
GTCCGGTCGAACCGGCTTCGTCAGGTAGCCGTCCATCCCGGCCTCGAGGCAGCGCTCGCGATCGCCGGCCATGGCATTGGCCGTCATCGCCACCACCGGCGTGCGGCGCCCCTGGCCTTCGCGCTCACGCAGCATCCTGGTCGCCTGGAAGCCATCGAGCTCAGGCATCTGGCAGTCCATCAGCACGAGGTCGTAGCGAGTTGCCTGGAGCGCTTCCAGGGCCTTCGCACCATTGACCGCAACGTCGACGCGACAGCCGCTTCGCTCCAGGATCTTGACCGCGATCCGCTGGTTCACCTCGTTGTCCTCGGCCAGCAGGACTCGCGCACGGGTATGGGAGCGCGATTCGACCAGGGTGTGCCGGGTCACCAGCGGTCGAGCGGCGCGGGTCCGGCTCGCGCCCACGGTCCCGTCGGCCGCCGAGTCAACGGACAGGACCGTTGCCAGGCAACGCTTCAGGTGCGCTTCGCGAACGGGCTTCGTGAGGTAGCCGGCGACCCCGGCCGCCAGTGCGGCCGCGGCGTGGCCACGCTGGCCGAGCGAGGTCAGGATGACCAGCGGAATCGAGGCGTACGCCGGCGTGGCCTTGATGGCGGCAGCCAATTGCAACCCATCCATGCCCGGCATCTGCAGGTCCAGGATCGCGAGATCGAAGCTCTTCCCGCTCTTGCCAGCCGTGGCCAGCTCGCGAAGCGCTTCGGCGCCGCCGGCAGCGAGCGTTGGGAGCATTCCCCAGGCCGAAACCTGGTGGTCGAGGATTCGGCGGTTGGTGGCGTTGTCGTCGACGATCAGGACTCGCCGGCCGCTCAACTCCGGCAGCGGGCCGTCGTCTTCGAGGATTGCGTCGGACGGCTCGAAGTGGGCGGTGAACCAGAACGTGCTGCCGGACCCCGGCGTGCTCTCGACTTCGATGTGGCCGCCCATCAGGCCCACGAACTGGCGCGAGATGGAGAGGCCCAGCCCGGTCCCGCCGTACTTGCGGGTGGTCGACATGTCCGCCTGGCTGAAGGGCTGGAAGAGTGACTGCTGGGCGGAGTCACTGATCCCAATTCCGGTATCGGTCACCGCGAAACGCAGGACCACCGGCCGGCCCGCGTCGTCGTCCGCGCTGTCATCCTCGCGAGTCACCGACACGACCACCTCGCCGGAGTCGGTGAACTTGATCGCATTGCCACCAAGGTTGGTGAGGATCTGGCGCAGGCGGCCGGGGTCTCCGCGAACGACTCGGGGGAGGTTGGCATCTACGACGCTGACCAGCTCCAGGCCCTTCGAATGGGCCCGCTCGGCGAGCAGGTCGAGCACTTCTTCAACGACGGTCCGGGGTTGGAAGTCGATGGTCTCGAGCTCCATCTTGCCGGCTTCGTTCTTCGAGAAGTCGAGGATGTCGTTGATGATCTGAAGCAGCGACTCGCCCGAGACGCGGACGGTATGCGCGTAGTCACGCTGCTCGACCGTCAGGTCGGTCTCCAGGAGCAGGCCGGTCATGCCGATGACCCCGTTCATGGGAGTGCGGATCTCGTGGCTCATGGTCGCCAGGAACTCGCCCTTGGCCCGGGCTGCCTGAGCCGCGGCGTCGGCCAAGGCATGCTCACGCTGTGCCACCAGATGCAGCTCGCGATTTGTCCTGGTCAGCCGGTTCAAGCCGATGGCGCCGAGGGTAAGCATCAGCAGGATCAGCGGCCCAACGGTCAGGAGCAGGTTCATGCGCGCCTGGTCGGCCTGGGCGTACAGCTCGCCGACGGGGATGATCGCGCCAACGATCCGGTCCGAGGCGGCTACAGGTGCGTAGCTCGCTCGATAGGTGATGCCGCCTTCGGCGAAGGTGACGCTGCCCGAATCGCCGCTGAGCATCGTCATCACGGCGGCACGCCACGATTCCGAACCGTACTTCGCGGCCATCGGAAAGTCGCCGCGGTTCGGGTCGCTGGAGAGGCCCTGGGACGTGCGGAACGTGGCGAGCTGCGGGTGGGATAGCAGGCGACCGGAACGATCGAGCAGGATGCTATAGCTGCTTCCCCCGAAGGGCGTCTGGGCGAGCTCGTCCACGAAGCGCTGGATGGGAACCTCGAAGTGGAGGATACCGGCGTGCTCACCGCTCGCCAGGACGATCGGCGTGGCCGTCCCGATGACCCATCGATTCGAGTCCGGGGAAACATACGGGGCCGTCTGGAAGAAGGCGTCGTCCGCCAGTGGGACCGTCGGATTCACGGCGGGGTTGTTGGGACGCTCGTCTTCCGACAGGGTCGCGACCGCGGCGACGCCGAGTCCGCCGACCCAGCGGGCTGTCTCCAGTCCGCCGGCACGGATCACGCAGATCTCGTCAACCTTGTAGCGCTCACCCAGGTAGACGATCGCGGACTCCACCAACCGCCGGTCCGCGGGGAGCAACTGACCGCTGGTGTCGGCAAGCGCCCTCTCGAAGATGACATTGCGGCGCGCCAGCCTGATGTCCCGTGACGCGGCGGTCATCAGCTCCTGTAGGGCACCGGCCTGGCTCGTCGCCTGTCGATCGAGGCGACTCTCGGCCTCGCGGGCCATCTGGTCGCTGAGCTGGGTCACCGTAACCACACCCACGACGCTGATCAGGACGATGATCGCAACCGCGATAAGGGCCATCGAATTTCGCCCGGACGCGAACCGTCGGAGCGTCACGCGGCCTCCATGGCATCTTCGAAGGCGACGACTCGATTGCGCCCGAGCGCCTTGGCTCGATAGAGCGCGACGTCCGCGCGGTGCAGCCACTCATCGACGGCGAGGGGTCGTGCGGCGGTCGATTCGGCGACTCCGCCACTGATCGTGACCACCCCTGACGGCAGATTGTCCGGATGGCGCAGAGCCAGATCCTGGACGGCGACGCGAAGCCGGTCGAGGGCCGCCGTACCGGCGGCCAGGGTCTGTTCCGGAAGCAGGATGAGGAATTCCTCCCCGCCGTATCGATAGACCATGTCGCCCGCCCGGACGGCGCCGGCCAGCGTCTGGGCCACGGTGCGCAGGGCTTCATCGCCGGCTTGGTGGCCGAGCTCGTCGTTGTAGCGCTTGAAGTAGTCGATGTCGTACATCGCCAGGCAGTAGCCATGTCCGTAGCGTTCGACCCGGGCAGCCGCGCTGGCCAGGTCCTCGCTCAGGCGAAGCCGGTTGCCGAGCAGCGTCAGCGGGTCACGCCGGGCGTCGTCGTAAAGGAGGCTGTTCAGTCTCACCAACGTCGCGCGCTGATCGCGCAGCTCGTCGTGCAGTGCCGTCACCCGCTTGGCGGCGATGAGGGTCGCCTCGAGGGCCACTCGATCGAGCGGCTTGACCATGAAGTCGTCCGCCCCGGCGGTCAT
>JANMRJ010000045.1:0-2593 GCA_031370985.1 Acidimicrobiales bacterium | reverse complement strand
AGACGGCCTGATCGCCATCAACCTGCGTGACGACGACGAGCTGGTCCGGGTCATCCAGACCAGCGGCGGCGACGACATCTTCATGTCAGCAGCGCCGGCACCATCTGCTTCTTCGAGGACGAGGTGCGGGCAAGGGGCCGGTCGGCCATGGGCGTCATCGGCATGCGCGTGCGTCAGGGCGACGAGGTGGTCCGCTGCGACTTCACCCGCGACGGCGCCGATCTGCTGATCGTCACCGACACCGGGCACGGCAAGCGCACAAAGCTCGACCGATCCCCCGCAAGGGCCGGGGCACCATGGGCGTCCCTGATGGTCGGCGCCGACGACGAGCTGCTTCTCATCTCCTCCGCCGGCGTCACCATCGGCACCGCGATCCGCAACATTCTCGGCTCAGGGCCGCGACGCCCCCGATGCGCATCACGAACCTCGACGAGGGCCAGACAGTCGCCGCCGTCACCCCCGTCTCAACGCGATGAATAGCACCGTCGACGAATAGAGTGATTGGTCATTCGCGACCTATACCGCCCCCGACTGACCAAACGCTCCCGCACTTCCCCCTCCTGAGCTGACCCGCGTCCCCGGAAGGGGCACATGGACACTCGCTACACATGGCGAGCCAAGCTCGCGTGACCGGGCTCGACCCTGCCCTTCATGGCCCTCCCATCGTCTCGGGGTGGCGGTCCACTGAGGACCAAGCCGTGCTCTATGAGAACCGGGCCACCAATCCCCACCCGGTGGCGCCGCCCGGCTCGTCGATGCACGAGCGGGGGCTGGCCGTCGACGCCCCCGCCGATTCGTCTCCCGGCTGCTCGCCATCGCCTCTAAAGCCGGCGTCTGCCAGCCATATCCGTGACAATCCATTCATTTCGAGGTCTGCCGTTAGCGCCCACCCACCCCTGGGCCGACTACGGTTAGCGGTCATCACGGTATGAGAAAGTGAGCCCCGTAGCGCAGGGACGGCGCGTCCGTCTTGTCGTCCGCAGAGTCGAGCCGTGGACCGTGCTCAAGTTCTCGCTGCTGCTCTTCGCGACGCTGTACTTCGTCTTCCTCATCGCAGGGTTGGTTTTGTGGGGCGCGGCCACGGCCACCGGCCTGCGGGAGAACATCGAGAAGTTCATCGGTGACCTGATCGCGTCCGAGTTCGAGATCCTGGGCCCCACCATGCTGCGGGCCTCGGTCCTGGGCGGCCTGGTCCTGGTGGTGATGGGCACCGGGGCCAATGTGCTGTTCGCCGTGCTCTACAACCTCATCAGCGACGTGGTCGGCCGCATTGCCGTGGTCTTCGAAGAGCGGCCGACCCGTCGCCGTATCATCGGCGGTCACAAGCCCCTCAACCCCGACACGCCGGTGCCTCCGCTCAGGCCGGTCCGTGCCGCCGCTCGCCGGCGCCCCACCGGCCCCCGGCCCGACACGACCCCCATGCCCGAGCCGCCCCTGGTCCAGCCCGAACAGGTAGAACCGGTTGAGGTGACCCGCCCCTCCGCCGACTGACCGCGGGCCGTCGCCAAGTCGAGCCAGCGTCGGCAGCAGTGACCCATCTGTCAGCGGGGGAGGATCCGGCCGGTCAAGGCGGGCGACCTCGATCGGCTCGCCGCCCGGCCTCCGGGCCAGGCGAGATGCGGAACCGGCCCAAGGTCTCGACCCGACTCAACAGGTCTGCATGCGCCGGTGGGGGGCTCCCGACACTGGGTCCGGTTGGTGTCGCCCGCCAGTCACATCGGACCACCCTGAGCTGAGTTTCGCCAGCAGCATGGAACCACCCCTCCGCCAGTCATAGGACCACCCCGGGTATGCGCCAGCGCCGGTTTAGCTCCCGATGGACTCGCCGTCGTCGGTGAGCGGACCAGGAGGCGGGCGATGGCATTTCGGGAGGTTCCAGTGTTCGACCCGCTATCCCAGGAGTTGTCAAGGGCACCAAGTCGGCCCTCGGCTCTCGATGCGAGTCCAACCGCGGTGTCAGTAACGGCTGAGGGGGTGTGCTAGTTCTCGCGATGCCCGGAGACCTAGCGGATCCGCATCCCGCGATCGCGTGGTCTGGCGTCGCCGATCAGGACCCGTTCCGAAGCCAGAGGTCCGGTCCTGCTTCACTCGTGGCCGCGACCCTGTGAAAGCCCTGCAGGAACGCTGGGAGGAGGCTGCCGAGCTGGCGCCGACCGCGGTCACCGACCGCCACGACGTCGCAGCTTTCGACCGCCCGGGCCACCACGACCGCCGACGCTGGATCGTCGAAGGCGGCCGACGCGTCGCCAGGCGAACGCCCGGACCGCACGACGGCGTTGAGCTGCGCGGCGTAGGTGTCGACCGCCATCGGGCCGAACCGGTCGGGATCCGGGAGGCGGTCGGCCGCGAGGAGCCACTGTGGTTCGAACGAGAACACGCACACGCCCCGCTGGGCTCGGATCGCCTCGCCAATCAGCGTCAGATCCGCGGTGCGCCGGCCGCTGTCCCGGACGACGCCGCGCACGGCGACGAGGAACGTCGCGCAGAGTACGAGGGCAGCGGCGGCACAAGTCAGGCGGCGCCGCAGATGCTCTCTGTCCTGCAGACCTCGGAGCAGCTCGTCGGTCGCGCCCGCGCCGAGCAGCGCCAGAGC
>JANMRJ010000038.1:0-5389 GCA_031370985.1 Acidimicrobiales bacterium | reverse complement strand
CCACAACGACCACATCAACGCCGCCGTCGACCTGGCCCAGGCCACCAATGCCCCCATCGCCCTCCACCCGGCCGACCGGATGCTCTGGGATGTCGTGCACCCCGACCACGCGCCCGACATGGAACTCACCCACGGCGGCGTCCTCCAGATGGGCGGCACGATCCTCCAGATCTGGCACACGCCCGGCCACTCCCCCGGCGGCGTCTGCCTCTACCTGGGCGAGGCCGGCGTGCTGTTCACCGGCGATACCCTCTTCCATGGCGGACCGGGCGCCACCGGCCGGTCGCACTCCGACTTTCCGACGATCATGGAGTCGCTCCGCCGCCTGCTGCCGTACATGCCGCCCGAGACCGTCGTGCACACGGGCCATGGGGACTCGACGACCGTCGGCTCCGAGGCGCCCCACCTCGACGAATGGGCGGCACGGGGCCACTGATCCCCGAGCATGCTTGCTAGCATGCATGCATGGCCCAGATGAGCTGGCGCAGCAGTGACGAACTGGCCGAACGCGTCCGGCGGGCGGCCAGGGCCGGCGGGCGGAGCATGAACTCTTACGTGAGCGCCGTGCTCGACGCCGCGACTGATCCCGGGCTGGCGGGTGACGACGTGACCTCCCTGCGGGAACGGCTCGACCGCGCCGGGCTGCTGGCACCCGGAGGGTCGCCCCGAACCCGACCGGCGGCCACGGACCTGGCTCGGGCCGGCGCCGCCGCCGCCCGCGGCACGCCGCTCTCGTCCGTCGTCGAAGGCGGCAGGTGATCGTCTTCGCCGACTCGTCCGCCCTCGTCAAGCTCTACGTCGACGAGGAGGGCCACGAGGCGGCACGGGTGCTCTCGGGGATCACCGTCTGCGCGGTGGCCCGGGTCGAGGTGCCGGCGGCGTTCTGGCGCAAGCACCGGCTCGGTGAGCTTGACGCGGTGGATGCCGGGGTCCTCACGTCGGCCTTCGAGGCCGACTACTACGGCACCTCCACGGAGGCGCCCCGCTTCGTGGTGGTGCCGGTGACGCCGGCCATGCTCGACACCGCCGCCGGCCTGTGCGCCCGCTACCCGCTGCGCGGCTTCGATGCCATCCACCTGGCGTGCGCGCTGGCCGTACGAAGGGTCGACGCCGGCGTGAGCACGATCGCCGTCTACGACCGCACCCTTCGCGCCGCGGCGGCGGCGGAGGGACTCGCAGTGCTCCCCGCTGCTTGCCCTTGAACCCACCTCGCCGTCAGTCGAGCAGGCCCGCCGGCGGGTCGATGACCACCCGGCCGGGCAGCTTGGTCTTCACGAAGACCAGGGGGACCAGCCGGTCGCCCGACAGGACAAGGAGGTCGGAGGCCGGGTTGGCCTCCACCGCCTCCACCGGTCCGTAGCTGCGGCCCTCCAGGTCAAACACCTCCGAGCCGATCAGCTCGTGGACCCACAGGGTGCCGTCGTCGCCCTCGATCGGCTCGGCCGAGAGCGGGGTGTTGCGATACCTCTCCGCCCCGTTGCGGTCCTCGATGCCTCGGAACGCCACGATCCACCGCCCCTGGTGGGGCGTGGAATTGAGCACCTCCAAGTTGCCCCGGGCAGAGACCAGCACCGACCCAGGCGCCAGCCGCAGGTCGGGCCGGTTCGAGGTCAGGTCGACGATGACCTCCCCCCGTATCCCATGCGCCTTGACGATGCGCCCTACTTCGAGCACCGCCGGGCTAGTCGACGATGTCGACGTGGACATCCATGCCCTCGCGGGCGGCGGCGGCGCGGACGACGGTGCGGATGGCCTGGGCGGTGCGACCCCGCCGGCCGATGACGCGGCCCATGTCGTCAGGGGACACGTTCAGGCGCAGGCTGACCGTGTCCCGGCGCTCGTCCACCTCGACGACGACGGCTTCGGGGTCATCGACGATGGCCTTGGCCAGGTAGGCCAGGACGGTGCGGGGCACGGAGCCTTCGAGGCGGTTCGGGTCGTCGTCCTCGACCTCGTCGTCCTCGTCGTCCTTCATGTCGAGCTCGGCCTCCTCGACGCCGGCGTCACTCATGAAGTGGCCGCAGGCTCAGCGGCCGCGACCGGAGCGGGCGCGGGTGCGCCGCCGGAGCCGGGCTTGAACTGCTCCCAGGCGCCAGAGATCTTGAGCAGCGTCTGGACCCGGTCAGTGGGCTGGGCCCCCTTCTGGAGCCAGGCCACCGCCTTGTCGTTGTCGACCTTGATCACCGACGGCTCGGCCCGGGGGTCATAGGTGCCGAAGATCTCGATGAAACGACCGTCGCGCGGGGACCGCCCGTCGGCGGCGACGAGCCTGTAGGTCGGCTGCTTCTTCTTGCCCATCCGCATCAGGCGGAGCTTGACGGCCACTGTGTTTTCTCTCCTCTATCCGAAACTCGGGATGCGGGGTCGGCCCTTGCCGCCGCCGGCGGCCTTGGAAGATTTGCCGAACATGCGCATCATCTTCTGCATGTCCTTGAACTGCTTGAGCAGCTGGTTGACCTCATTGGTGGTCGTGCCACTGCCCTGGGCCACCCGCAACCGGCGGGAGCCGTTCATGATCTGGGGTTCCCGCCGCTCCTCGGTGGTCATGGAGCGGATGATCGCCTCGATGCGACCGATCTCCTTCTCGTCGATCTCGGCGTTCTTCAATTCCTTCGGGATTCCGGGCAGCATACCGACAAGGTTCTGGATCGGCCCCATCTTCTTCACTTGCTGCATCTGCTCGAGGAAATCCTCGAGGGTGAAGTTGCCCTTCTGGAGCTTCTCCGCCGCCGCCGCCGCCTCGTCCATATCGTAGGCCGCCTCGGCCTTCTCGATCAGGGTGAGGACATCGCCCATGCCCAGGATCCGCCCGGCCATACGGTCGGGGTGGAAGGCCTCGAAGTCCCCCAGCTTCTCCCCCACCGAAGCGAAGGCGATCGGCCGGCCGATGACCTCCTTCACCGACAGCGCCGCGCCACCGCGGGAGTCGCCGTCGAGCTTGGACAGGATCACCCCGTCGATGGCCAGAGTTTGGTGGAAGGACTCGGCCACGTTGACCGCGTCCTGGCCGGTCATGGCGTCGATGACCAGGAACGTGTAGTTGGGCTTGACGGCCTCGGAGATGCGGCGGGCCTCGTCCATCAGCGCTTCGTCGACGTGGAGGCGGCCGGCGGTGTCGACGATCACCACGTCCTTGCCGAGGCGGCGGGCCTCCTCCATGCCGGCACGGGCCACCGCCTCGGGGTCGGTCGGCTCGGAGAAGACAGGGACGCCGGCCTGGCCGCCCAGCACTCGCAGCTGCTCGACCGCGGCCGGGCGCTGGAGGTCGCAGCCGATCAGGATCGGGTTGCGGCCCTGGGACCGGAACCACTTGGCCAGCTTGGCGCACGCCGTGGTCTTGCCGGCGCCCTGGAGGCCGGCGAGCAGGATGACCGTCGGCGGCTTGCTGGCGTAGGTGATCTTGAGGTTCTCGCCGCCCAGGGCGTTGACCAGCTCCTGGTGGACGATCTTGATGACCTGCTGGGCCGGGCTGAGGCTGGCCGACAGCGCAGCGCCGACGCACTGCTCCCGGATACGGCCGACGATGTTCTTGACGACCTTGAAGTTGACATCGGCCTCAAGGAGGGCGACGCGGATCTCGCGCAGCACCTCGTCGACCTCGGCCTCGCCCATGCGGCCGCGACCCCGCATGCGCTTGAAGATCGTCTCGAAACGATCGGAGAGATTGTCGAACATGGCTATCCCAGGCTACCGGACCCCGGCCGCTTCCCTGGTCCACCGTTCCGCGTCCCTGAGAACGTCAAAAACATGCGGCTCCGGGACGCGGAACGGCGGGGGTCAGGCGAACAGGGCGTCGATGAACTCGTCGGGGTCGAAGGGCACGAGGTCATCCGCGGTCTCGCCCAGGCCGACCAGCTTGATGGGGATGCCCAGGTCGTTCTGGATGGCCAGGACGATGCCGCCCTTGGCCGTGCCGTCGAGCTTGGTCAGGACCACGCCGGTGACCTCGACGGCCTCGGTGAACTGCTTGGCCTGGACCAGGCCGTTCTGGCCGGTGGTGGCGTCGATGACGAGGAGCACCTCGGTGACCTTTCCGGGGGGCTTGTCGGCCACCCGCCGCACCTTCTTCAGCTCCTCCATCAGGTTGACCTTGGTGTGGAGGCGGCCGGCGGTGTCGGCCAGGACCAGATCGGTGTGGCGGGCCGCGGCCCGCTCGACGGCGTCGAAGACGACGGCGCCGGGGTCGCCGCCCTCGTTGCCCCGGACGAGTGTGGCCCCGACCCGCTTGGACCACAGCTCCAGCTGCTCGGCGGCGGCGGCCCGGAAGGTGTCGCCGGCGGCCATGATCACCGTGCGGCCTTCGGCGATCTGGAGGTGGCCGACCTTGCCGATGGTGGTGGTCTTGCCCACCCCGTTGACGCCGACGAACAGCCACACGTTGGGCTGGCCCGGCTCGATGCGCAGGGTGCGGTCGGCGATGGACAGGCGCTTCTTGAGGTTGTCCTTGAGCGCCTCGACCAGGGCCTCGGACGTGGAGATGCCCTCGGCCTTCACCTGGGCCCGGAGCTGGTCGAGGAGGGCGGTGGTGGCGGTGATGCCGACATCGGCCCGGATCAGGGCCTCCTCCAGCTCCTCCCAGCTCTCGTCGTCGATCTTCGTCCGGGACCGGACCGAGCCGAGGTAGCCGGCGAACAGGCCGCGGGCCTTGCCGATCCGGTCACGGAAACGGGGGCGGCCGGACTCGGCCGGCGCTTCTCCGGGCTCGGGGGTGACACTGGGCGCCTCGCGGGCGCCGGCCAGGACGGCCTCGGCCTCGGCCACCACCTCGGCGGCCTGGCGGGCCAGCTCGTCCTCGGAGGGGATTTGCGGTCGTTTGGCCTTCGGCGGCTTGGGCGGCGCCGGCGCCGCACCGTTTGATGCCTTCGGGGGGAGCAGTGCGGCCGACGGCGGCTCAAGCTCGGCGTTGCGCCGGCGAGGGCGGGCGGCGATGAAGGCGGCCACCAGGCCGCTGACCACCAGGACGGCCAGCAGCCCGAGCACAATCTCCATGGCCCCAGGCTACCGGTACTGGCAAGGCCCCTGGGGGCCGGATCTTCCGGGTCTGGTTACCGGCCGGCGTTCAGGAGCGCGGTCACGTCTATGGAGAGCCCGGGAAGCAGTGGGGTGGTCAGCGTGGTGCCCGCTTCGAGCAGCGTGGGCGTCGGATACTCGTCGCCGTCGAGGCGGTGGACCTCGACCCGCTCGCCTACCGGGTCGACGATCCAGTATTCGGCCACGCCGAAGCGGGCGTAGAGCCGGCGCTTGCGCACCCGGTCGTGGCGGGGGTCGGACAACACCTCGACGGCCAGCGTCGGCGGTCCCTGCAGGTTGGCGGCGGTGATCCGGTGGGTGTCGGCGTCGGCCACGAACAGGACGTCGGGCTCGACGACGTCGGTGGGCGAGAGCACGA
>JANMRJ010001118.1:0-3861 GCA_031370985.1 Acidimicrobiales bacterium | reverse complement strand
GAAGTGCCGGCGGTCGAGCGTCAGGATCGACGTTGTGCGGTGGCGATCGGCGAGAATGACCAACGAGGCGTGTGTTGCAAGTCATCGGTAGCCCTTGTAGGGAGCGAAAGGGCATGATACACATATGAGATGAGGCGGCTGAGAGCTGGGGCAGTGGCGGTAACCGTCCTAGCGCTCGCTACCTCGGCGTGCCGGAGCGACAGGACCGATACCGCCGTTCCCACCGCCACTGTGCGCACGGAGTTGCCGGCGGCGATTACGACCACGATCGCTACGACGACGACCATCGATCCCTTCGCTGTGCCGGCGGTCATTGATGTTGCGTACGTCAACCGGGTTCTAGCTGGCCTCGACGCACTCACGGGCGAGGCATTCCGCCTCTACATGCGCGACCGGCGGATCACCGCTGAGATTAGCGCCCGGCTGAAGGCCGCCTACGGCTCAGGCGAGCTGTACGAGCTCAAGGCGAGTGCCTTCGAGCTGGACAAGGAAACCCGCATCATTGCCGAGCCAGGCAACCCGATCAGCGCAACGACTCGGCTCGTCACTGGTAGGCCCGGATGCATCTATGCCAAGGTGTCGCGGGACTACCGCCCTGCTGGCGGCAGCGTGACCGACCTTTGGGTGGGACTCCGGCAGCCCGCGCTCCGCCAGGATCCTTCACGCTACAACCCCACGTCGTGGATGTATGTGATCGAGGGCGTCAGGCCCGATCGCTCCGAGCCACCCAATCCATGCGCTGGTTCCTGATCCCGCTTGCGGCTGCTGCGATCAATGTCGCCGCACCGTTGATCATTACGCAGCCGGCGGCGGGTCAGACGGCCTCTGGCACGTGCGTCCCTGGAGGGAGTGGCACCCTCCATTGCCCCTGGGGCATTGACACGCCAGGAAGCGGGACTGGTCGGCCCACGGCGACAGGCGGCAGCGCCGGCTCGGGCGCCGCCAGCAACGTACGGTGGGACGCTTACGGCAGGGTGGTCACCGGACCCGACGGCGCGGCGTGCATACGTACCCAGTACCGTGCGGTGCCGGTCGACACGCCCCCGCCAAAACCACCCTGGGACCCGAACACGGCGATTACGAGCCAGGCGGGAGTGCCAATCCTTCCCTGCCCGCCGGCGGAGCAGTCGGCCTACAGCGGGGCTGAGGCCGTTGCCTTACGAGCGTGGGAGGACATCCGCCTTCCGCGACCGAACCCCCAGATCGCACCTGGTAGGGCCATCACCGGGAAGTGGGCCTACCTGGAGACCCGCAACCAGACGCAGTTCGAGGCGCAGCGGAGCACACTGGTCGGCCCCTTGACGATTCATGCCACCGGCACCTATTCGGTCGATTGGGGGGACGGTGAGAGGAGCGGGCCACACAGCGTCGAGGGCAAGGCGTGGCCCGACGGGGAGATCCGCCACGACTACATCAACATCGGCAGCTACGACGTTGTGGTGACGGAGCGCTGGACGGCAACATGGCAGATCGGCGCGTGGTCGGGGACGCTCCGCAACCTGCAGACGGTCGGGCGCATCGACGATTTCCCCGTGGAGCAGATCCAGGCCGTCATCCGCGCGTGAGACGCTACCCTGCTGGCGTGACCGACGAGCCGAGCGCTGAAGCTCCCGAGGAGGAGCCGGCGCGCATCCATGGCGCCCCCTCCTCATTCTCCCGGGACCAGCTGGTCGTGCACCCCACCCGGGCCGACTACATCGACATCGTCGGCCTCCTCTACGACGACGGCTACCGGGTCTGCATGGACCTCGCCGGCGTCGACTACCTGATGCACCTCGACCGCCCGCTTCCTGCCGGCGTGGCGCCGGAGCGGTTCGAGGTCGTGCTCAATCTGATTTCCACCGAGATGCGCCGGCGGATCCGCGTGCGGGTCCAGCTAGCGGAGGACGACCTCACTATCCCGTCGGTCTACCCGCTGCACCCCGGCACCGAGGCCATGGAGCGCGAGGCGTATGACATGTTCGGGATCATCTTCACCGGCCATCCCGACATGACCCGCATCCTCATGCCCGACGACTGGGAAGGCCATCCCCTCCGAAAGGACTTCGGCATCGGCCGCATCCCGGTCCAGTTCAAGGGGGCACCTCCCGCACGATGACCGCACGATGACCATCACGAGCGCCCGCACCGCCGGCGTCGACTACCTCCGCGATGAGGGGTCGGTGCTGCGCATCCCCCACCTGGCCGAGGATGTCGACCAGGTCCCCACCGGCGACGACACCATGATCATCAACATGGGGCCTCAACACCCCAGCACCCACGGCGTGCTCCGGGTGATGATGGAGCTCCAGGGCGAGACGGTGCTGCGCTGCAAGCCGGTCATGGGCTACCTCCACACCGGCATGGAGAAGACCGGCGAGGACCTCACCTACATCCAGGGCCCGACCAACACGACCCGCATGGACTACGTGTCCCCGCTCTTCAACGAGCTGGTGTTCAGCCTGGCCACCGAGAAGCTGCTCGGCGTGGAGGTGCCGCCGCGGGCCACCTGGATCCGCATGCTCATGACCGAGCTGAACCGGATGTCGTCCCAGGTGCTGTGGCTGGCCACCAATGGCATGGACCTCGGCGCCGTCTCCATGATGATCTACGGCTTCCGCGAGCGGGAGATGATCCTGGCCTTCTTCGAGAAGGTCACCGGCCTGCGGATGAACCACAACTACATCCGCCCGGGCGGGGTGGCGGTCGACCTGCCGGAGGGCTGGCGGGCCGATGTCCTGAAGATCCTCGAAGTCTTCCCCGAGCGCCTCGACGAGTACGACATCCTGCTTACCGGCCAGCCCATCTGGCAGGAGCGCACCCAGGGCGTCGGCATCATCACCACCGAGGAGTGCCTGGCGCTGGGCGTCACCGGGCCGATCCTGCGCTCCACCGGCATGGCCTGGGACCTGCGCCGCGACCAGCCCTACCTGGCCTATGACCAGGTCGACTTCGATGTCATCGTCGGCAGCTACGGCGACACCTTCGACCGCTACGCCATCCGCCTCAACGAGATCCGCGAGTCGATCAAGATCGTCCACCAGATCCTCGAGAAGATGCCCCAGGGCGACTACCGGGTGCAGGACAAGAAGGTCACCCCGCCACCCCGGGCCCGCATCGACGAGTCGATGGAAGCCCTCATCCACCACTTCAAGATCTTCACCGAGGGCTTCCGGGTGCCCGAGGGCGAGGTCTACGTGGCCGTGGAGTCACCTCGGGGCGAGCTCGGTTGCTACATGGTGTCCGACGGCAGCTCCAAGCCCTACCGGATGCACATCCGCGGCCCGTCATTCGTCAACCTCCAGGCCCTGCCCCACATGATCCGGGGCGCCCTCATCGCCGACGCCGTGGCCGTGATCTCCACCATCGACCCCATCATGGGCGAGGTCGACCGGTAGGTCCCGGCTTGTGTCCGCGGGAACTACGCCAGCGGTAGCGTCGATGAGCGGACGAAGACCGCCGGGCGCCGGCGGCGGAAGAACCGGCCCGGGGCCTTGGAGTGCGACGCCAGCACGTCATTGAGGGCGTCGCTCATGAGGTTGATGCCGAGGACGGCCACGGCGATGGCCAGGCCGGGGTAGACCGACATCCACCACGCCACCCGCAGGAAGCGCTGGGCGTTACTGACGAGGTAACCCCAGCTCATCACTGTCGGGTCGCCGAGGCCCAGGAAGCTGAGGCTGGCCTCCAGCAGGATGATGCGCGAGCCGATGAGGGCGATCACGACCATGGCGGTGGGCAGGACGTTGGGCAGCACGTGGCGCCCGACGATGCGGCGGTCGGTGGCGCCGATGGAGCGCGCCGCCTCCACGTAGTCGCGGTCCCGCACCGAGAGCACCTCGGCCCGAGTCGTCCGAGCCAGCGTCGGCCACGAGGTGAAGG
>JANMRJ010000014.1:0-1879 GCA_031370985.1 Acidimicrobiales bacterium | reverse complement strand
TTGATGCCGAGCGAGCGCAGGTGCGCATCGTCTCGTGCCGACTGATCCTGGACCGATCCCGCCACGATCTCCTCCTCCTGCTCCGCACCGTCACGGCGCGGCCTGATTTCCCGAGGTGGACGCGAGGACGCCGGGGATTCGCGGCATTCCCTCCCTCAAGGCCGCCGCGGTTGCGGCCGAGGATGGCACCGGGTCGCGGCTCCGTCAACGGCGTTGCGCATGGCGCCGAACGGGTTCTGCGCTGAGCCGGCCCGCGGCGACAGAGTGACGGCCCGCGAGCGAGGTTCTCCTTGCGCCCGACGGGTCAAACGACGTCTGTGGGCTGCGGCTCGGGAATCGCCTTGCCCCCGACGGGTCAAACGTCGTCTGGGACGCCGCTCGACGGCCAGCCCTTGCGCGGAGCGCAGGATTCGCCACCGCACGCCTCGATCTCAGCGCTGCTCCGGGACTCCGGTGATGCCGCCAGCCGCCGTTTGCCCCGCCGGACGCAGTGAGTACCGGCGTCGGGTGGTCGATTGCGGTGTTGCCGGTCATTGCCGGTTCAGCGGGTCGGCGATTGCCCGCTCGCTGAGCTGTACGACGGCCGAATGGAGCGCGGACCGCCGCTCTGCCCGGCCGGCCGGCAATCGGTCGTCTGGTGAGTCGAATTGGCGCGGGCAGCCCGCCGGGCGAATCCTCAACCGGGCGTGGCTGCGGCCGCCTCGCGCAGACCGTCGGGCGGCGGCGTTCGCTGCTCGACCGGAAGGATGTAGCGATCGACCATGTCGCGCGAGCCGTTCACCCCGAGCTCCGTGAAGAGAAAGCCGATCTTGCGCCGCTGGGCTGCGAGGATCTCGTCCTTGGTCGCGAGATCCCAGAGCTGGCGCTTGAACGGGCCGATCGCCTTCTTCCGCGTCGTGTACACGAACTGTTCGTCGGTCTGGTCGGGCTTTCGCTCGTCGAGGGCATTCGCGAAGCAGAACCCCTCGATCTCGCGATGGAGCTCGGCCGGGAAAGACGGATGCTCGAACAGCGCGTTCTGGAACCCGGTGGCGAGGTGGATCTCGGCCGTCTCGACCGCGGGGAATCGGTGGAACAGCTCATCGGGCAGGGTCGACGCTCCGTGCTGGACCGCACCGGCCAGACCGTATGTGCGAGCAACCTCGCCGAGCCGGCGAAGCACCTCGAAGTCGAGCTTCACCGCCGCGACCGAGCCGTCCGGGAGCGGCACGCCGCCGTGCGACGTCCCGGTCTGGACGCTGACCTTGCTGATCCCGATCGCGCCCGGAGCCCGGGTGTCGAGCTCGCGCCGGTAGCCGTCGAGGTAGGCGACGAGCTCCGCCTCGTTCGAGTTCTCCTTGCCGACCTCGCCGATCTCGCCGCCGACGCTGACGGTCGCCCCATCGGTCTCGAGCGAACGGATCAGGGCGGTCAGCTCGGCGGCCCGGACGTAGTTCTCGTGCTGCTGCGTATCGCGGGTCGCGAGCGACAGGTCGACCAGGGTCGAACTGTCGATGTCGATGTTCCGGTAGCCCGCCGCGATCGCAAGGCGGCAGGCCCGTCGGATCTCCTCGGTCATCGCCTCGGGATCGGCTTGGTACTTCTTCATGTTGAACTGGTAGTGGTCGCCCTGGAGGAAGACCGGCCCGCGCCAGCCTGCGGCGACGGCACCGGCAAGCACTGCGGTCGCGAAATCGATCGGCCGCTGGAACGTGTAGGTCTGCTCGCTCCGGGCGATCTCGATGATCACCGCCCCGACGTCGGCCGCTTCGGCCGTCTCGTAGATCGTCCGGGCCATGTCGAACGTCTGGGTCCGGAGGTTGATCGCGGGGACCGTGAAACCGTGGACCTCACCGCGGGCGCGCGCCATGTACAGCTCGTGGATGCTCGCGCTCCGGGC
>JANMRJ010001206.1:0-10602 GCA_031370985.1 Acidimicrobiales bacterium | reverse complement strand
CGCCGAGCTTGACAACCTGGCGGACGGCCCGGCCAGGCCTGGGCCACCTGGTGTCCCCCGGCTCCTCGGTGACGAACGGGCTGAACGGGGCAAGGCCGGCGCCCCTCGCCGACCCGTGACTCGTTCATGCTCGACGACGAGCAGTCAACCAGCTCGAGGCCGCTGGGTGCCCCGCGGCGGACGCGTCAAGGCTTCGTGCGCCTGACGGGACCGACAGTCGACGGACCTCTCTCCAGTTCCTCCTCCATCCGCCGGAGTGCCCTACCCGTCGACCACCTGGACATCGTCGAGAAAGAAGCTGTCCGTGCCGGCGGTGGTGCCCGTGAGCTCCATGGTGAAGGAGGTCGTGCCGGCGGGCGCGGTGACGCTGCGGGTGGCGAGCGTCCACTGGCTCTGGGGCGTGACTATCAGCGCGTCCGACCGCAGCACCGTGCCGTCGCCGGCCCGCCAGTCGACGGTGAGGGTGAGCCCCGCGGGGTCGACGGCGTCGCGGCGAGCCCAGAACGAGATCGTCTTCGGCCCCGGGGCGGCGGCGAACCCCGGCCAGTTGGCCAACTGGACGCCCCAGCCGTCGGGCGCGGTCACACCGACCCGCAGGCTCCGCTCGCCGCCATGAGGGGTGTCGGTCGAGCGGGACAGGGCGCTGGAGTACCACGGGATCCAGGCGCCCTGGGACGCTTCCAGGGTGGCAGTGTCGTCGTCGACCAGGGCGGTCACCGGGGTGATCGAGAAGTCGTCGAACCAGAGGTGGTCGCCGGCGGGGGCCACGCCGGTCAGCTCCAGGCTGGCGAACACGGTCCCGGCCGGCGCGATCAGCGCGGCCGCGTCGCGGTGCCACGCGCCCTGGACGGAGAGCGGGAGGGAGTCGGAGCGGATCAGGCTGGCGTCGGCCCGCCGCCAGTCGACGGTGAGGGTGGCCGGGCGGATGTCGGGCGAGGGCGCCTTGGACCACACGCCGACGAGCTTGGGGCCCGGCGTGGCCGGCACGCCCGGCCAGGCGGTGAGCTGCGCGCCCCAGCCGTAGTCGGCGGTGACATCCACCCGCAGGCTGTGGACCCCCCCGTGGGCCTCTTCGGTGGTACGGGAGACGGCGGAGGAGAACCACGGGGCCCAGGCCCCGATGGAGGGCTCCAGTGTCGCCGTGCCCTCGTCGAGCAGGTTGCCCGAGGGCGGGGGCGGTGGGGTGTCGGAGCCGCCCACGAAGAGGTCGTCGAAGAACACGGTGTGACCGGTAGTGCCCGAGCGGCCGGTGAGCTCCACCGTGAACCGGGAGGTGCCAGCGGGAGCGGACACGACTGTGGCGGCCTTCGTCCAGGCCGTCCCGAGGGTTTGGGCGACCGTGTCCGAGCGCAGGACCGATCCGTCGGCGCCGCGCCAGTCCACCGTCATGGTGGCGCCCTGCACCCCGCCCGCGGGCGCGATGGCCCAGAAGCTGAGCTGCTTGGGACCGGGCGAGGCGGCGAAGCCCGGCCAGTTGCCGACCTCCACACCCCAGCCGTAGGGGGCGGTCACCGCCACCTTCAGGCTGTGGGTGCCGCCGTGGGCCGCCTCCGTCGAGCGGGAGACGGCTGAGGAGAACCACGGTACCCACTGACCGATGTTCGGCTCCAGGGTGGACGTGCCGTCGTCGAGCAGGTTGCCGGCGGGGGGGACGGTCGTGGGGGTCGTCGTCGTGGTGGTGGACGAGGACGTCGTGCTGCTGGATGTCGTGGTGCTGGACGAGGATGTCGTGCTGCTTGATGTCGTCGTGCTGGACGAGGTCGTCGTACTGCTTGATGTCGTACTGCTGGACGAGGTGGTGCTCGACGTCGTGTCGGGGCCGGTGGGCCGGCGGTGGTAGGCGTAGGTGTTGCGTTCTGCCACGGTCGTCTGGCCGACGGCGAAGGGGCCCTCACCGGTCGGCCCCCAAAAGGCGAGCTGCCCGCCGTCGGCGCTCAGAACTGCTGCCACGACGTTGCGGCCGCTCCAGGAGCCCCCGCCTGGCGTCCCGTCGAGCGAGCGGAAGATCAGTCCCTTGCAGCATGCCGGGTTGCTTATGTCCGCGTGCTTGTAGGCGATCCACCGGCCGTCGGTACTGAGGGCGAGGCCGGACTGGGAGCTGGCGTTGCGGGGCGGAGGCGGGTAGGAGCCGACCAGGGCGGTCGTGCCCGCCGACCGGTCGACGACATAGGGGTGCTCGAACGCAGGGACGACATCGCCGGTGAGGTTCGTGGCCCTGGACAGGAAGGCGACGATGCGACCGTCGCCGCTGATCACCGGGCTGGCGCTCACCTCGTTCGCCGTCGTCAGGGGACTTCCGAGGGCGTGGGAGAGGAGCTCCACGGTGCCGGTCAGTCGATCGTGGACGAACACGTCGCTCGTGCCGTTGGTGTCGACCTGACCGCTCACCAGCGTGGTGGCCGAGGAGTTGAACGCGGTGAAGCGCCCATCGGCGCTGATGGCCACACCCGGGGCGCTGTCAGCATTCAGGGTCACCGGTGTGCCGCCCCCGACCGCGGTCGTCACCGAGCCACTAGCGTGGGACGCCAGCGCGAAGGCGTCGGTGGCCAGGTCGTAGGTGAACACATCGTCGGTCCCCCCACCGTCGACCTGACCGGCGACCAGGTTGGTGGCTTGGGAGACCACCGCCAGCGCGGACCCTCCGATGGCCGGCGCGAAGGCTGCGACCGGGGCGTCGGCGGCCTGCGTGGCCAGTCCTGCGGCGTGGGAGACGAGCCGGACCAGGCCGGTGCTGACGTTGTAGGAGAACAGGTCCGCTCCCCCGTTGGTGTCGGCCTGCCCAGCGACCTGGGCGGTGGCCGTGGAGGTGAAGGACACCGTCGTGCCCATCTGGTCGATAGCGCCGCCGCCGGCGCCGCCGGCGGCGGCCAGGGGGCTACCGGGAAGGTGGCTCACCAGCGTCGTGGCCCCGGTGAGGCGATTCCAGAGAAAAACGTCCTGGGTCCCTGGGACATCGACCTGGCCGGGCACGAGGTCGGTGGCGGTGGAGAGGAAGACCAGCAGGGAGCCGTCCGTACTGAAGGTCTCTTTGTTGCTCCTGCCGCTAGAACCGTTCGCGGTCACGTTCGGCCCGGCGGTGGAGTGGGAGACGAGGGTGTTGAGCCCGGTGCCGTTGTCATAGAGGAACAGGTTGTTGTTGACGGTCGGGTTGACCTGCCCGGCCACCACGTCGGGGGCGTTCGAGGAGAAGGCGATCCAGTTCCCGTCGGGGCTGATGGCCGGGGAGCCCCCGATGATCGGGGCGACGAGCCCCGTGGCCCCGTGGGACACGAGCGACACCGTCTGCTGCGGGAAGGCGCCGGTCGGCGTCGAGCCTACGAGCGGGACGATGCCGGCGCCGAGCGCCACCAGTGCGCCCACGATCCGTCGGCGCGCCCATCGTGATCCTCTCCCGCCGTGCGCCTGGTCCCCCGCCTTTAAATCTGACAAATCGACCATTTTGGGACTCTATCTGTACCCGAGCTGAAACCCAGGGTTTCATCGCAAGCTGAGGTCACTCGCGAGAAGGCCGGCCGAGGTGGCATACGTCCGGGAGCACCACGGAGCTAGAGGAGGGCCATCTCAAGCACGCCCTCATGCTGTTCTGGAACTGACCGGGGAAGGCTGCGGCTCCGGGGACTTGGAGCAGGCGTGGTAGCGGTTCCCCCTCGGGTCGAGGGGTGGTGACGAGACGGGCCGAGCACCTCGCCGTGGCCAGCTCTGGCTTGCGTCCCGTTGCCCCCCGGCGGCGCCTGCCCAGGTACCCTTGGGCATGGCCGACGCAGTCGTAACCGAACGTAAAGCGGCCGAGGCCGAAGTTCGTTCTCACGCTGGCGAGCTGCGCCGACTCGCTGCCGATCTCGGCCTTCCTGGTCTGCAGTTACGCGATGACGGCACGGTGGTCGTCCACGCCAGCGACGCCGGCTACCGAACTGCCAACCGCTTCTCATCCGCGGCGAGCGGCGTGGTAGGGGCTACGTGCATGTGATCACCGACGACGTTCCCGGTGCCGCTTCTGCCCGCGATCTGTGACAACCGACGAGGCCCTCACCGCCCTCGTCGAGACGCTTGAGCAGCTTCGCACGATCCTCCCGGTCAACAAGGAAAGCTGGGACTCCGACCTGACAACTCAGCTCGCGGTCGAGCGATTGTGGATCACCGCCGGCAACACGGCCGAAGAGTACCGACGAGCGGCAGGAGTCGACGACGGCGTCGAGCCGTGGTCCGAGCTGGCCGCCTACCGCAACCAGACCCAAGAACGAAACAAATGCCGGTCTCGAAGGCGCCATCAGTCGGTGCGGTGACGAAGGCGCTTCGGCCGCTGCTCCTCACCCTCAGTGGGCCGCTCCTCGCCACGGGTGAGCCAACGCCGAGCCAGGGCCGAGCCGAGGCGCGCCAAATAACATCGACGGGCAGGTAGCATCACCTGCGCACCTTCCCCAGGTTTTGGGAGGGTACCGAAACCCGGGCTCATCGGCGTCAGCCGGGAGCACGGGTCGGGAGGGAGGTGATTCGCATGAATATCGCAACCATCCGAAACATCAGCCGGCTCGGCTGGGCCGTCCTGGCTTCAGCCGCCGCGCTCTTCGCCGTGCTGCTCCTGCAGTCGACGCCGGCCGGGGCCCAGATTGTCTCTGGGAACTCCGGTGGCTCCGGCTCCACGGGGCCGGCGGTCGCTACGGGAGGTGCCAACAGCACCGCCTCTTCGGGCGCAGGTTCGGGCTCCACGTCGGGGTCCGGCGCCACGGGGGCCGCTGTCAACCAGACCAACGTGATCGCTGCCGGCGGGAGCGGGGGTGGCGGCGGCGTCGCCGCTGCCGCCTCCGGCGCAGGTGGTTCAGCCACCAACGTGTCGGTAGGCACCCTCGGGACCAGTACCGCCAATGGCGGTTCCAGCGTGGGCGCTACGTCGGCCAACGGCGGTTCCGGCGGTGGCTCGACGGTCAACGTCAGCCCCGTCGCTACGTCCGGGAGCTCCGGGTCGGCGTCGTCGCAGTCCAGTGCAACCAATACCGGGAACACTGGCCCTGCCTCGTCGTCGGCTGTGAGCAACCCGGTGGCGACCTCCGGGAACTCCGGTTCCACCGGGAGCACTGGGGCGGCAACGTCGAACCCGACGGCCAACAACACAGGGATCCTGGGGACGGCCGTCGCCTTCGGCGGGGGTGCTCTGTCCGGTAACTCCGGTAGCTCGGGGAACACCGGTCCGGCCATCGCTATCGGCAGTGCCAACAGCATCGCCAACTCGGGTGCCAGCGCCAACAGCACTGCGGCGTCTGGCGGCACGGGTGCGGCAATCAACGCTACGAATGTCGCGGCCCTGGGTGGCCTCGGCGGCAGTGGCGGTGTCGCACTTGGTGTCTCCGACGCAGGCGGTCCGGCCCTCAACCTCTCGTTGGGGACCATCGGCTCGTCAGCGGCCATCGGGGGTTCCAGCATCGTCGTCGGCTCGGCCAACGGCGGGGCGGGGGGCGGGGTAGGCGTCACGTCCAACCCGCTCGCCACCACCGGTAACTCCGGGAACTCGAAGGCACAATCCAGTGCCACGAATACCGGGAACACCGGCGCAGCCGTCTCCACGGCCGTCAGCAACCCTGTGGCGGTCTCCGGAACCTCGGGGAGCACCGGCAACACCGGCCCGGCCACGTCCAATCCGGTGGCGTTCAACAACGCCATCCTGGGCGGGGCCTTCGTCTTCGGGGGCTTTGCCAGAACGGGCAACTCCGGGCCAACCGGAGCCACCGGGCCGGCGCTTGCCCTCGGCGAGGCGGTCAGTGACGCCAACTCAGGCGCCGGCGCCAACGCGCGCGCACGCTCCGGCACGACCGGCAACGCGGTCAACGGCACCGGCATCTTCGCCCTCGGCGGGCTGGGCGGCGACGCCGGCATCACTCTCCTCCGGGCAGGTCCGGGGGGGCCGGCGGTCAACATCGCATTGTTGACCGTGGGGGCGTCGTCCGCAGTGGGCGGCTCCAGTGTCACCACCGGTTCCGCCAACGGCGGGGCAGGTGGGACCACGACGGTGACCGTCAACCCGGACAGCCAGTCCGGCAACTCGGGCACCGTGACATCGCAGTCCAGCGCCACGAACTCGGGCAACACCGGCTCCGCGGTCTCGGGCTCAGTCAGCAGCCCGGTGGCTCAGTCGGGAGCCTCGGGGGCGACAGGCTCCTCGGGGCCGGTCGTCTTCAGCCCGACCGTCACCAACACAGCAGTGCTCGGCATCGCCATCATCGTGTTCTTCCCCTTCCTGTTGTTCATCATCTAGCCTGATCGCCCTCCAGGAAGGCGGAACCACGGCAGTCCGGAGGGCCCTTCCCCGCGAGGAGGGGCCCTCCGCTGCGTTCACTGCCTCCCTGCCACGGGCCAAAGTCAATCGGCGTGGTCTTGGTAGGCCTACTAGCCGGCGTCGGTCTGTCCGACGCCCAGCCCAAGCCCATGGGACCCCCCAATACCACGGTCCCGAAGGCCAGAGTGCTTGCCGCCCAGGAGAAGGAGCGCACAACCGGAACGCTTCCAGCCGAAGCCGTGAGGGAGACGGAGTCCTGGAGAGGCCCTGACGGCCGGCTCCACCCTCCGCCGCTCGCAGTGATGGGCAGGGACGGCAAGCCGGAGCTGAACCCCGACGGAACCCTGTACCTCTATGAACCGAAGAACCCCAACGACGCTCGGAACAAGCTGGGCACGCCGGTATTCCCTCCCGGACACCCGGCGGCGCCTGGAGCGCAGGACCCCGACTGGCGAGACAAGCCGCCTGCCCCGGCGGCGGTGCCCCGATGAGGCGGGCGACAGGCCTCATCATCGTACGAACCCCCGCCGGGGATCGGAAGCAACTGGGCGTCTCGCTGCGCCAAGATGGTGTCGTGGAATTGGGCGGTGAGGAGGCTTACGTGGCGGACACGCCTGATCTGGCCGTGGACTTCATGGACATGACCAACGACCGGCGGCTGCTGTCGAGGCTGATAGATGCCCGGTCTGGCTACGAACCGATCGTCGGGGCACTCGCCGTGGTTGGCGACGAGGGGGCTGAGCCACGAGTCGCTCGGATCCTGATCCCGGACCCCTGGCCGACGCCGTCCCGGAAGGTCAGCCGTCTCTTCCTCACGGGAGCCGGCCGAGGAAGGCGGCAACCAGCGCCGGCGGGTCGATGTCGAGCCCTCTCGCCACGCCGGCCAGCTCCGTCGCGCCGGCGACCCGCTCGCCGGCAGTCAGGGCCAGCCGGTCGAGCAACCGGGCTGGCTGCCAATCGAGGAGCGCCGCGCACTGGAACAGGGCGCCAGCCCGGGTGCGGCGCTGGCAGATCCCCACCACCTTGGCGCCGTCGACCGTCACCTCGCCCGGGCCGAGGCCGGCGAAGCACACCAGCGGCGACCACGGGGTGACGACGAGCGGACCCTCGTAGGCCACGACGCCTGCTCCGGCCACGCCGGCGTCGGCCAGCGCGCCCATCCACGCCCGCCCGAGCCAGGCAAAGGCCCGGCCGATGTCGGCCTCCCACAGCGGGTCACCCGCTGGCACCGCCACGTCGACCCACACCAGGCCGCCCGGCTCGACCAGCACCGCCCCACCCCCGCTGCGCCGGCGGACGTGCTCGACCCCGGGTGCCACAACGTCAGCGGGTTGCGTGCTGCCCAGGACCACTGCCGTCGAGGTCGGCTCGACGACCCAGGCCGTCGGCACCATGGGGTCGGGCCACGGCGGCGCGTCGAACAGCTCGATCGCCGGCCCCCGCCGGCGCTCGACCCGCCACCTGCCGGGGTTCAGACTGACACTGCTCAGGCCGCACCGCGTGCTCGCCGCCACCGCGTGCTCAGGCCGCCACCGCGTGCTCAGGCCGACAGCGCGGCTGCGCCCTGTAGGTACGGCTCCCACTGGGGCGACACGTGGCCGACGGCCACGATGATCCAGGTCAGTTCCTTGGGCGCGGCGGGGCGCCGACGCAGCACGAAGCCGGCGTCGTGGACCGACCGGTCCTCCTTGCGGCTGTTGCACGGCCGGCAGGCGGCGACAACATTCTCCCATTCGTGGGGGCCGCCGCGGCTGCGGGGGATCACGTGGTCAATGTTCTCGGCCGGGTCGCCGCAGTACTGGCAGCGGTTGTCGTCCCGGGCGAACACAGCCCGCCGGTTGAGGGCGGCTCGGGCCCGGAACGGCACCTTCACGAAGTGCGTGAGCCGGATGACCGAGGGCATCGGCATGACGAGGCGCTCGGAGTGCATGACGCGGTCGGAGGCGTGGAGAACCTCGGCCTTGTCCTTCAGGACCAGTACGACCGCCCGCCGGACGGGAACGACACACAGCGGCTCGTACGTGGCATTGAGAACGAGCGCCTTCGACACGTCAGCTCTCAGCTTCGTCCCGGGCCGCTGCCGGCCCCGCCTGGTGGCAGGTGCATGCCGTCGAGGGTACCTCAGCGCCGCAGGTACCTCAGGCCAGGAAAGCGCCGGCACCACTTCAGGTACGCCACCACGTCGGCCGGCGCCGGCCCCCCCGCCCGGTCCCCGAACGCGGTCTGGAACCGGAACCGCAGGTAGGCCGGGTCGGGCAACGGCAGCGGCGGCCAACGGCGCCACCACCCAGGCGCCGCCAGCCGCAAGCACTGGCGGACGGCCACCCCCCAAAGCGCCGGCCGCACGACCACGGCGAGGGCCGCCGGCCCCACCCACCCGAGCGTCTGGGGACGCTTCACAGCGTCCCGCCGTTCTGGGGACGCTTCACAGCGCCCCAAGCGATGTGTCGAATGTCCCAAGAACGCCGAGGCCACGCCAGCCCACTGCGGCCGCGCCGACCAGGGGGCCGGCGGCACCCAGGCCGGCGGGCACGATGCGGGCGCCGGCGGAGAAGGTCAGCCGGGCCCGGGCGTCGAGCTCGGCCTGGGCGGCGGCGAAGAACGGTGCGCCGAAGCCCAAGGCGACCGAGCCGGCGATCACGGCCAAGGGCAGGTCGAGCAGGTTGGCCACCGAGGCCACCGCCCGGCCCACCAGCCGGCCGGTGCGGGCGACCACGTCCGGACCCGCTTCGGCCGCCGGCCGCCCGGTCGCCGCGGCGATGGCCGTCCCCGACGCCTCCGCCTCCAGGCACCCCCGTGCCCCGCACACGCAGAACCGGCCCTCGGGCTCCACGCAGACGTGGCCGATGTGGCCGGCGTTGCCCGAGGCGCCGCCGAGGAGCCGCCCATTGAGCACGATGCCGCCGCCCACGCCCGTCGAGACGACCATAGCGATGTAGTCCCGCTCCCCCGCCGCCGCGCCGATCCAGCCCTCGCCCAGGGCCAGCGCCTTGGCGTCGTTGTCGACAAAGGTGGCCAAGCCGGTGGCCGACGCCAGCCGCGAGCGCAACGGAAAGTCGTTCCAGACGGCGATGTTGAGGGGCGAGACGGTCTCGCCGCCGGCCGCCATCGGCCCCCCACAACCCACGCCGCAAACGGCGATACCGCCGGCGCCCCGCACCTCGCCGATGACAGCCAGCAGCACGGCGAACAGCGCCTCGGCGCTCCCCGCCAGCGACGGCGCGCGGGCCGACGCCAGCACTTCGCCGGCCGAGGTGACGAGGCCGGCGGCCACTTTGGTGCCCCCGATGTCGACGGCGAGGACGCGGTCCTTGTTGATCGGCATAGAGGCGAGGGTATTCCGACCGCGACAGCGGGTACCTTGGAGGCACTCCATGTCGTCGACACCACGGGTGGCGTCCCGCACCGTCCAGTCGTTCTCCGAGGCCTTCGACGCCATCGTGGACAACGTGGCCCTGGTCGTCCAGGGCAAGGACGAGGCCATCCGCCTCGCCCTCGTTTGTCTCGTCGCCGAGGGTCACCTGCTCATCGAAGATGTCCCCGGCGTGGGCAAGACCAGCCTGGCCAAGGCGGTCGCCGCCAGCCTCGACTGCTCGTGGGGGCGCATCCAGTTCACGCCCGACCTCCTGCCATCCGACGTGACCGGCGTCAGCATCTACAACCGGGCTACCGGCGCCTTCGAGTTCCGCCCCGGCGGCATCTTCGCCAACCTGGTGCTGGCCGACGAGATCAACCGGGCCTCGCCCAAGACGCAGTCGGCCCTTCTCGAAGCCATGGAGGAGCACCAGGTCAGCGTGGACGGCACGACCTACCAACTGGCCGCGCCGTTCATGGTCATCGCCACTCAGAACCCCGTCGAGCACGAGGGCACCTACCCCCTGCCCGAGAGCCAGCTCGACCGGTTCCTCATGCGTATCGCCATGGGCTACCCGGCGCGGGCCGCCGAGATCGCCATCCTCGACACCCACGGTCGAGCCGCCCAGCCCAAGGACCAGCTGGCACCCGTGGCCAGCGCCGGCGACGTGGCCGCCATGGTGTCCCTGGCGCAGGTCGTGCACGTGGCGCCGCCGCTCAAGGGCTACATCGTCGACCTGGCTGCGGCCAGCCGGCGCCACCCCAGCCTGGCCCTCGGCGTGTCGCCCCGGGCCGCCCTCGGCCTCCTACGCGCGGCGCGGGCCCGGGCCGCCTCCCTCGGGCGGGAGTACATCGTCCCCGACGACCTCAAGCTCCTCGCCGGCCCGGTCCTCGAGCACCGCCTCCCCCTCACCCCCGACGCCCGCCTCAGGGCCACGGCCCGGGCCGCCGTCCTGCGGGAGGTCCGCGGCAGCGTGTCC
>JANMRJ010001201.1:0-2665 GCA_031370985.1 Acidimicrobiales bacterium | reverse complement strand
CGACGGCGACACGGTGCGGGCCTACCGGTCGCGTGTCGGGCGGTTCATGGCCTGGCTTTCGCAGGCGGATGTCGATGGGGAGCCGCTGGACGAGCCCGCGGCACGGGATTGGGCCGTGCGTGACTATCGGACCTACCTGCTCACGGTCGCCCGGCGAAAGCCGTCGACGGTCAACGCCCACTTGACTGCCGTTGACGATTTCTACCGCCGGCGGGGTGTCGGTCCCGCGGCGGCCAGGCGAGAGGAGCTGCCGAAGGCTGCGCCGCGCGCCCTGGACCATCGCGACCAGAAGCGGTGGCTGCGAGCCGCCGAGCATGCCGCTCCTCGGGACAAGGCCCTCGCCCACGTCGGCTTCTACGGGGGGCTGCGCATCGCTGAGATCGTCGCCCTCGACCTGGACGACATCCGCAAGTCCGAGCGCAAGGGCCACCTGGTCGTTCGCTACGGCAAGGGTGGACGGTACCGGGAGGTCCCATTGCACTCTGCGCTGCGGATCACCCTCGACGACTGGCTCAAGGCGCGGGCTCGTTTTCCTGGGAGCGATTGCCAGGCGCTGTTCCTGAACCGTCGAGGCCGCCGCCTCTCGACCCGTGGCGCCTACGACGCCCTGGTCGCGCTGGCTGATTCCGCCGGAATCAGCGTCGGAAGGGAAGCCGGCGAGTTCACGCCTCATGTGCTGCGCCACACCGCCGGGACGACCCTGACCCGGGCTGGTACCGACATCGTGATCGTGGCGGAGATCCTTGGTCACAGTGTCGAGACCGCCCGCCGCTACGCCTTGCCCTCCGAGCAAGACCGCCAAGCGGCGATCGAACGGCTGCCGGTCGATCGGTAGCGCCTACTCGACCGAGGTGTCGCGCCCCTCTTCAGTCGACCCGCCGTTCTGGCGCCGGCGCCATCCCTGCAGCACCGCCGAGCGCAACTCCTCGAGGCTGGCGCCAGTCAGCGTCTGCAAGCGGCGACGCAGGATGGCCAGTACGGCGAGGTCCTTGGGCCGGCCGGCCGCCTCCTTGGAGCGCACCACGTCAGCAAGCGCCGCCACTGCCACCTGGTGGCCGCCGATGTCGACCACCACGGCGTTGGCGGCCAGGTCCTCGTAGCCCTCGGTACCGCTGGGTCGAAAGCTCACGTCGAAGTCGCCGGCGGTGGTGGTGAGGTTCCATACGCCGGCCCGGGCTAGGGACGATGCGTCGTGGGAGAAGGCCAGGCCCTCAGGGACGGCGGCCGTGCGGATGCGGGCGCCCAGCTCGTCGAGGGCGGCCGAGAGCCTGGCCAAGTTCGGCGCGCTCATGCTCGGGGTGACGTCGATGTCCTTCGTGGGCGGGACGGGCGCCCGGTACAGCTCGGCGGCGAAGCCGCCAATGACCACGAGGTCCACCCCGTGGCGGGCTAGCACCTCGATGATGCGTACCGGGTCGAACTCGGTCAACGACTGGCTGTCTTGGCCGCGGCGGCCAGCCGTCGAAACTCGGCGTCCACGAAACGACGGTCCTCCTCCACCCGCTCACGCTGGTAACGCTCCCAGCGCTCCCGGTCCTCGGGCGGCTCCCGCCGGAGCTGCTCGGCCAACACGTCGTCGTGGTCGTCGTAGGGGGCCAGGTGCATCCGCAGCTCGTAGCCGGCCGCCTTCAACAGGCGCAGCAGGGTGGCCAGCGTGGGCTGACGACGGTCCCGCTCGTATGCCGACACCATCGACGCCGGCACCCCCGCCCGCCGGGCCAGCTCAGCCTGGCTGATCCCCGCCTTGTCGCGGGCCAGTTGTAGCAGACCGGCCGCTGGCGTCGGCAGTTCGTCGTACACACTCACGAACACGATTGTATCTTACGACCGCCGCAATGCATCGGCGCCGTTCCCTCAGCGGCGCCGGCGGCCCATGGGTACCGTTTGCCGATGGTGGACCTTCCGTTCGACGACGCCGAGTGCGACCGGGTCCACCGCCGACGACAACAAGGGCGTCCCCACCGGGCTCTCGGCAGTGACCTATGACTCCATGGCCAATGCCCTCCCGAAGACCATGACTGCTGGCGGGCTCACCTCCCAGGCCTTCTACGCCGCCTCGGCCAAACGCCAGACCGGCGCCATGATGCCGGCCGGCAACCCCATCGACTACGGGTGGTACACCGCCGCCGAGGGCCAGGATCCCAACCAACCCCCGCCCTCGCCCTGCGGGCCCCGGGCCAACCAGGGCCAGCGGGTCAAGAGCACCACAGGCATGGACCCTGACGGCACCGGTCCCGGAGTGCCGCGGGTCACCCAGGTGGCCTATGACGCCGCCGGGCGCGTTGTGGGGTCCAAGGTCGCCACCAGCGGCTGGGCGTGCTCGACCTACGACGCCCGGGGACGCCTCACTGTCCAGACGTTCCCCGCCGGAGAGGCTTCGCCCGGCTTCGCCGCCGAGACCGCCCGCACGGTGAACTACAACTGGGCAGTGGGCGCCAACCCGCTGGTGAGCAGCGTCAGCGACCCCGCTGGCACCATCACCACCACCGTGGACCTCCTGGGCCGGGTAGTGTCCTCCACCGACGTGTGGTCCAAGACCACCACCTTCGGCTACGACCAGGCCGGCCGCCAGATACTGGTCAGCGGTCCCGGGGGGCAGGTGGAGGTCGACTACGACAACGCCGGTCGCCCGACCGCCCAGCGCCTGGACGGGGCCACGGTGGCC
>JANMRJ010001195.1:0-1442 GCA_031370985.1 Acidimicrobiales bacterium | reverse complement strand
ATCGCCGCCTCCAAGTCGACTATGAGCGCGATCCCCGCGTCACGGAAGGCTTCGTATGGGCCGCCCACAGCAGGCTCCTGCTCCGCCGCTTGACCGAGCCGGCGCCTGGGTGATCGCGCTGGGAAAACTTTCGCGACAGCCCCTGAGGCGAACACTCTCGTCGCTATCCGTTGGACCCGTGGCAGGTCGGGGCTTCTCTACCAGGAGATCCGGTGGTGGTGTAATTCCGCTCTCGACGAACCACGGCTCGAGGCGCTCAAGGACCAGATGTTTGAGTTCCCGGTTCCACCTGCCCTGAAGCTGCTTGGGGAGAAAGCGTGTGGGTAGCGTCTGCTCGGCCCATACGTGAAGCTCGGCGACATCGGTTGTATCAACTGTGGAAAGCCATCTCGTCTGCAAATTCGCGCTTTCGCGCCTGGAACTCCTCTCCTGAGATTGTCGGTATCGGAATGCCAATTCCACCTTCAGCCAGAACCGCCAGATTGCGATCTGAATCCCAGACATAGCCGCCATCTCTCAAGTAATCCAAGACGGCGACGAAAAGGTCGTGCCGGACCCGTACTGACGGAGAGTCGGCGGTGATAACGGCCGATTGAGCGTCAGCGCCCGTCAGTACCGACGGTGTACGAAGGCGAACCGTCGGCGGTGATGTGCCGACATCAAGATCTAGAAGATCGGGGAGCTTCGAGGCGAGGTCAGTCATACCGGTAGCGCCGTAGTCGGTAGGGTTGAAGCGCCGTAGTCGTTAGGGTTGAACGAGAGACCAGTTAGCTGCAGTATCCGGTTCTTCAAGACCGCAGTGGTCATGACCTCCCAGTCCGGCTTCCCCTTCGCTCGGGCTTGTTTGAAGGCAGCCAGAATCAGGGCTCGAACGTCGGCGTGTTCGTTCGGCGTCACCCGCTTGGCGGGCCAGGGTCTCTGTTCGGACTGAAATCCGATCACCGGCCGGGCCAGTCCGACGCAGCCCTGACGGCGAGACCCGTGACTGCAGGCTAACTTACAGCCGAAGAATCATGGCGTGGCGGGCGAAGTCGATGATCGGCTGGGGCAACAGACCGGTGCCGATAGTGAACGCCAGGCAGATGCCGATCGCCAGCGCCGCGGCCGCCGGCACGTGGACCCGTGTCACCACCGCAGTGGCCACGCCCACGCCCACGCCGCCGAGCCCGGCGTCCACCGCCGGCGTCTCCGGCCCCACGCCAGCCATCGACTGGTTCTCGGCCATGTACATGACGACGATCAGTCGCAGGTAGAAGAAGGCGGCGACCACCGACGCCAGCATGGCGATGATGGCGATGGCGTAGGAGCGGGCCTCGACCGCGGCGGAGATCACGTAGAACTTGGCCAGGAAGCCCGACGTGAAGGGCACACCGGCCTGGGCCAACAGGAACACGGTGAAGGCGAACGCCAGGCCCGGCCGGTCACGGGCCAGCCCCCGGTAC
>JANMRJ010001131.1:0-3112 GCA_031370985.1 Acidimicrobiales bacterium | reverse complement strand
CGGCGACCGAGTGCTGGTTGGCGAGGTGTACCTGCTCGACACGGCCACGGTGGCCAAGTACCTCGGCCAGGGCGACGAGCTCCACCTCGCCTTCGATTTCACGTCCCTGTACGCACCGTGGGAGGCCGGCGCCTGGCGCGGGAGAATCGAGGAGGCCGAAGCCGAGCTGGGTTCGCGGGGGGCGTGGCCGACGTGGACGATGTCGAACCACGACAACCCCCGCCTGCGGACCCGCTACGGCGGTTCGGAGGCTCGGGCTCGGGCGGCAGCCGTCCTCCTCCTGACCCTGCGGGGCGCCCCGTTCATCTACTACGCCGACGAGCTGGGCCTCGAGGACGCCACCGTCCCGCCCGAGCGGGTAGTCGACCCCGGCGGGCGCGATGCCTGCCGGTCGCCGGTCCCCTGGGACGGTTCCCCTGGCCATGGCTGGCCGAGCGCCGAGCCGTGGCTGCCGTGGTCGCCCGACCCCGACACCCGCAACGTCGAAGCCCTCCGGGCCGACGAGGGCTCGATCCTCCATGTCTACCGGCGCATCCTGGCCGCCCGGCGGGCCAGCCCCTCCCTTCACGCCGGCGCCTGGCGGGCGCTCGACGCGGGGCCGGCAGCAGCCGGCGTGCTGGCCTACGAGCGCTCGGAGGGCGACGACCGGCGGGCGGTCCTGGTGAACTTCAAGAGCGCGCCGGCGGAGGTGGTTGTCGCCGGCGACTGGGAGGTCGAGGTGGACAGCGCCGGTTGGGCCGACGGGGCCGCGTTCACCGGCCGGCTGGCAGCGAACCAGGCGGTACTCCTGCGGCCCGCCACTCGCGGCGCGGGCTAGACATGCCTGCATCGTGGAACACACCGACCTGAAACCCGTCTCGGCCGCCGATGTCAGGGCTGCCGCCGAGCGCTTGGCCGGCATTGCCGTGCGCACCCCGTTGGAGCGCAACGACCGACTGTCGGAGCTGCTGGGCGCCGAGATCTGGTTCAAGCGGGAGGACCTCCAGCCCGTCCGGTCCTACAAGCTGCGAGGGGCGTACAACCTCATCGCCTCGCTCACCGACGCCGAGCGGGCCAACGGCGTGGTGTGCGCCAGCGCCGGTAACCACGGCCAGGGCGTGGCCTACACCTGCCGGCGCATGGGCGTGGCCTGCCGGGTCGTGCTGCCCCGCACCACCCCCCGCCAGAAGCGCGACCAGATTGCCGCCCTCGGAGGCGATCTGACGACCATCGTCGTCGAGGGCCACACCTACGACGACGCCCACGCTGCGGCCGTCGCCCTAGCCGCGGAGCTGGGCGCGGTGCTCGTCCCCCCGTTCGACGACCCCCGCATCATCGCCGGCCAGGGCACGGTGGCCCTCGAGGTCGTCGACCAGCTCGGCCGGCGACCGGACCTGCTGGTCGTTCCCGTCGGCGGCGGAGGTCTCGCCGCTGGGTGCGCGGTGGCGCTCGCCGGCGGGACCACGCCGACGCGGGTGATCGGCGTCGAGCCGGCGGGGGCGGCCAGCATGCGGGCCGCCCTCGACGCCGGCGGGCCGGTGACCCTGGCGTCGATCGACAGCTTCGTCGACGGCGCCGCGGTGCGCCGGGCCGGCGCCTACACCTTCACGCTGATCCGCGACCTCGTGGACGACGTGGTCACCGTCGCCGAGGGCGCGGTCTGCACGACGATGCTGGACCTCTACCAACGCGACGGGATCATCGCCGAGCCCGCCGGCGCCCTCGCTGTCGCCGCGCTGTCGGCCGGCGTCGCCGTCGCTCCCGGCTCGACCGTCGTGTGCGTCGTGTCAGGCGGGAACAACGACGTCAGCCGCTACGGCGAGGTGGTCGAACGGTCCCTGGTGCATGAGGGCCTGAAGCACTACTTCCTCGTCGAGTTCCCCCAGGAGCCGGGGGCGCTACGGGGCTTCCTCGACCGGGTGTTAGGCCCCAACGACGACATCGCCCTGTTCGAGTACGTGAAGAAGAACAACCGCGAGATCGGGCCGGCGCTGGTGGGCATCGAACTGGTCGCCACCACCGATCTCCAGCCCCTGCTCGACCGCATGGACGCCAGCGGCCTGCACATCGAACGCCTGGCGGCGGGGTCGCCGGCGTTCCGGTTCCTGGTCTAGCTGAACGGTCAGGTGGCTGCTGACAGGTCGACGGTGATCTTGAGGTCGAGTGCTGTGGCGACCTTCTGCAGGGTGGTGAGGGTAGCTCCGACTCCCCCGGCTTCGAGACGCGCAACAGCAGCTTGACTGGTACCCATCCGGGCGGCGAGATCACGTTGGTTCAAGCCGGCGGCTTCGCGGGCGTCTCGGACTTTTTCGCCAACCTCGAGTGCCAGGCGGGTTGCGCCGTAGGTCTGATCGAACGCGGCTCGCTGAGCGGGAGCCATGGCGTCCAGGCGACGGTCTTTCAGTTCGTTGATCGTCCTTCGTGTCATCAGTTTTCCTCCTCGACGGTGTGTCCCTCGGTGATACATCTGCTCATGGCCAGGCATGGTCAGGCGTGCCCGCTGGACCTCGTGACGCTCGTTCTGGCGTTGCTTTCGAAAAACCGTGAGCAGCACCACTCGCCGCTAGCTAGCTGGCAAAGAAGTAGGTGACCCGCCACGCGACAGGTGTGAGATCAAACCTCAGCTCGAACAGGCCCCCGCCCAGCGAGCGAGATGCCGGGTACGAAAGTCTGATCGGCGTGCTCGTAGCACAGTGCGTTGCCCTTCTGGACGGGCCCCACACCAAACTGATCTACGGCCTCAGGACCATCGCAATCGACGATGACGGGGCGTGCTGTTGATGTCTACGCGCCGCTCGTTCAGGAGGAAGCCGATGACGACTCGCCCGAAGAAGTCCTCGCCTGCAGTCAAGGCAGGCGTGTACACCCGGATCTCGTCGGACCCGCGCCGGCGTCGAACGCCGGCGGGCCGATCGTGAAGCCCACTGCCTGGCTCGGGGTGGGAGGTCGTCGAGGTGTTTTGCGACAACGATGCCTCCGCCTACGGGCGGAAGCCTCGACGAGCCTATGAGCGGATGTTGGCTGCGGTTGAGTCGGGCAGGATCGATGCGATCGTCACCTGGCACATTGTCGGTCTTGGGGCGGCCCGTGACCTGCTTGACGTCCCGGGCGTTGACCAGCCACACCGATAGCC
>JANMRJ010001113.1:0-7886 GCA_031370985.1 Acidimicrobiales bacterium | reverse complement strand
GTGGGACCGCACCGAGCTGACCCGGCCACCAGAGCACCACGACCTGAAATTTGTCGACGCCACGACGGTTGCCAGTCGCGCCGCCGAGACGGCCAAGCCCGACCTCGAGGAGTGGTACAACGACCTCACCTCGGTTGCCGAGGAACGGTACCGCTCAGCGGTGAAGACCGACTGGGTCGTCGACAGCGCCATCAACGGGGCAATCATCGGCGGGTTGGTCGGTGGGATCGCCGCAGGTGCGACCAATCAGAAGTCGGTGGGCGGTGTGTTCGCCGCCATCGGCCTCGGCCTCGTCGTCGGGGGAGCCGGGACCGCCGGCCTGGCGTGGTTGGGGGCGACCATCGACGATCGCGCCGGTGCTGTCGTCGGGATGCTGCTGGGCCTCACGGGCTCCGCTGTCGCCAGCGGGTTCCTGGGCCACGCCGTGGCGGACGTCTGAGCCAGGCCGCTGTCGCGTTGACGGCTGGCTGACGCGAGACCTTCATGCTTGTCCTCGTGTCCTCCGCTCGCAGCGCTGCCCGGGTCGACGCGTGATCGTCCGGCCGATGGTCGCCGGCGTTGAGCTGCCCAGTATCGAGCGTGTCGCCACATTGGAACACCGCCGCACCGCCGTGCTGTCGGTGCCTGGTCTGTCGGGCGATCTGCAGCAGGACCTCGGCGCCCGCAGCCTGGCCGTCGAGATCGAGGGATCGCTCCACGGCGACCAGGCCCGCGACGACTTCCTGCACGCGCTGCGGCCGCCGTTCCAGGCCAGCGACCCGGTTGCGTTCGTGGCCGACATCATCACCGCCACGACCCTCGACCAAGTCCTGATCGAGGCGCTCGACGTGGAGGAGGTCAATGATGCCGCCACCGGGTTCCGCTACCACCTCGTCCTCCGGGAGTATGTGGAGCCGCCAGCCCCGGCGCCGGCGCCGGGGCTGGGGCTGGACGACCTCGGGTTGGATGTCGGTCTCGACCTCGAGTTGGGGGACCTTGCGTCCCTCGGGTTAGACGGCCTCGGTCTCCCGGACCTCCTGGGTGCCATCCCCGCCGTCGCTAACCCTGTGCCACCCCTGTTGCAGGCCCTCGCCGGCGTCAAGGCCGCCACGAGTGGGCTGGGCTCCCTGCTCGACCCGCTGAAGTCGGTGCTGGGCGCCTGATGAGCCTCTCCCACTTCATCGACGCGATGGCGGCCCACCTCGCGGCGACGATCACGCCGGCGCCGGCGCTCGTCGGTGGCACGAGTCCCACGACCGCCAACGACCTCCCCGCCATCGTCTTGGCGGTCGCCGACGCGATCAGCCCCCACCCGGGAGTCGGGCGAACCCCTTCCGGCCCGGTCGAGGGGGCGCTGCGCGTCAGCACCCAAGTCGACCTGGCCGACCCGGTCCTGCACGACGCGGGCGGTGATGTCGCGCTGCTCTCCGCCGACCGCCGCACCCTCCATCTCCCTCACGGCGGCGTGGTGCGGGCCGACGCCACCACTGGCCTGCCCTTCGCGGCGACCGACCTCCGTGTGGCGGTGGGCGCCACGACCATCGCTCTCGTGCCGGCCCCGCCTGGCGCCGGCCAGGCGAGCATCGACCCCGACGCCGGGATCCTTTCCTTCGGCAGCCCGCTCGCGGCCACGGGCAGGCTGTCCCTTGGCTACTTCGTCGGGCAATGGGACGTGGAGATTGAGCGCTTCGCGGGCGAGGTCGAGGTTGATGTCGTGGCCGCCGATGCCCAGGCCGTCGACGCCCTCACCCGCCAGGTCGAGGTGACCCTGTCGCCGGCCTCGTGGCGGGGCATCGCCGGCCTTGGCGACCTCCAGCCAATCGCCCTCGGGCGCATCGGACCGCCCGACCCCAGCGCCGGGCCCGGGCGGCGCCGGACGCTGACCTACCACTTCGACTTCGAACGCATCACGCCGGTGATCCGCACCAGCGGTGGGCCGATCCGAACGGTCGCAGTGACCGTCGGCGGCTTCGGCGAGACCTTCACCATTCCGCAGAGAGGGGAGTAGCGAACATGAGCGAATCCATCGCCGAGATGGTGCTGCCTGGCACATACATCGAGGTGCGTTCCGAGGGCCTGATCGGGACAGGCCCCATAGCCACGGGCAACATCGGCATTGTGGGCTCGGCCGCACGCGGGCCAAAGGGGGCGGTCCGTTCCCTTGGCAGCATGGCCGAGGCGCGGGAGCTCTTCGGGCCCCCTGGCTCGCTCACGCTGGTTCGCGGCCTGGAGCAGGCCTTTGCCGGTGGGGCCAGCAGTGTGTACGCAGTTCGGGCCGCCAACGGCACGCCGGCGCGCGCCTCGCTGAAGGTGATGACATCCGACACCCCGGCGAAGGAGGCGTTCACGCTCAGCGCCGGCCTCTCCGACTCCGCAGTCCTTCCGGATCCCGACGCTGGCAGCTGGGGCAACGACATCTCGGTGGCGGTCGAGGCGGACGGCACGGCGTGGAAGCTCACGGTGACCCTCGGTTCCACCAAGGAGGTCTTTACGGGAGCCGATGTCGCTGCGGTGCGAGTGGCGCTGGTCGAGTCGGCCCTGGTCCGAGCCGGCGCGGTGGTCAACGGCGCGGCCGGCGGGTTCGCCATCGTCACCGCGGCACCCGGGACGAACCTGACCGGTGGCACCGACGGTACCGCCCCGAACAGCCCCGACATCGGTGATGCACTGACCGCTCTGGAGGACCAGCCCGTCAACATTGTGGTTGTGCCAGGCCTGGGTGCCAAGGCGGTCGCCGCGGTCGTCGCGACCCACCTCGAGCGCACGGAGAACGAGGGCCGCGAGCGCGTCGCCCTCCTGGGCGTGACATCGCCGGGCACCGCCACCAACACCGCCGACCCCGTCGACGAGGCGGGCGGCATCAGCAATGCGCGGATTGTCCTGGTGGCACCCGGCCTTGTTGTCACCGATCGGGCCACGGGCAAGGCGACGAAGGTCGGCGCCTCCTACCTGGCGTGCATGGTGGCGGGGAAGCTCGCCACCGTGGCGCCGCACGTCAGCCTCACCAACAAGACGGTCCCGGCCGAGGATCTCGATGTCGCCTATCCGTCGACGGCGGCCAAGAACCTCTTGCTGAAGGGCATCCTGGTGGTGCGCCGGCGGTTCGGGTTCCAGGTCGTCAAAGCGATCACGACCGACTCGGGCGCGTTCCGCCAGATCAGCATCCGCCGCACTGTCGACTACGCCAAAGCCGGCGTCCGGTCGGGGTCCGACCCATACATCGGCAAGCTCAACAACGCCCGCGTCCGCGGCGCACTCAAGGCCACGCTCGACGGGTTCCTCTCCCAGATGATCCTCGACGAGATGCTCGTCGCCTACGAGCTCGATGTCAGCGCGACCCGCGCCCAGGAGATCAACGGCATCTGCTCGGTCACGATGACCCTGCTGCCGACGTTCTCCATCGACTACATCCGCGTCACGATCAACCTTCAGTAGGAGGAGCGATGCCCAACACCAACGTGTTCACCGGGATGGACGGGGCCATCAGTGTGGCCGTCGAGTCCGGCGTCGAGGGTGATGCCGCCAAAGCCGTCGGCGATGTGTACCCGATGACGCCGATCGGCCGAGCCACAGGCGTGACCCTCAGGGTCACGTCGGAGATGCGCACCTTCCATGAGATGGGCCAGCGCTATTCCACGGAACTGCGGCCGGGGAACGTGAACGTCACCGGCACGATCTCCCGGGCCCATGTCAACGGCGCTCTCCTCAAGCTCATGCTCGGGGACGGCGCGGCAACGAGCCGGCCCGCCGGCGCCTTCGTGAGCCCGGCCTTCAATCTCAGCCTCCGCATGGAGAACGCGGCGACGGCCGGCAACAGCTCCACCGTCACCGTGCACACCGTGAAGCTCGACGGCTGGGACTTCGCCATACCCGAGGACGACTTCGTGCTCGAGGATGTCTCGTTCAAGGCGCTGTGGATCAGCGTGGAGGACACTGGGTCGTGAGCCTCTCGGTGAGCGACTTGCTCCTCGGAGGCAGCGCCACCTACCAGGTGGAGGTGCCGGCCCGGGTGCTGTACCCGGACGGCTCCCCACCGGCCGCGCCCGACGACGTACCGGTTGCGGGCATGGTCACCATCCGGCCCCTGGTCCTCGCCGACGTGCAACGCATCACCACAGCTGCACAGGAGTCCCGGGCCCTCACCAGCGTGCTGATGGTGCAGCAGGCCCTCGTGGAACCGAAGATGACCGTGGACGAGGTGCAACGGCTGCATGCCGGCCTCGTGGAGTTCCTGCTCGGCGAGGTCAACCGGGTCAGCGGGCTGACCATGGGCCCCGACCTGGTGGGTGAAGCCGTGCAGGCGCCGCTCGCCCGCGCCTGCTTCACGTTGTCCCGGCAGTTCGGTTGGACACCAGAGGAGTGCGCGGCACTCACCGTCGGCCAAGTCCTGCTCTACCTCGAGATGATCGGCCAAGGCGAGGGCCGATGAACCTGGGTCGCCCGGTCCGACCGAACGCCCTCGACGCGTCCGCCGCTGCGCCTGGGCGCAGCCGTGGGAGGAACGACGCCGCTGGCGCCGTCCTCGACGGGATCCGCGGTGACAGCCTCCTGGCCGTCCTCGCCCACGATTCTCTGTCCGCACACGCCGCTCCACCGGACCTCACCGCAGTGCTGGCCGGCGCCCTCGGCGGACAGCGGGGAGCCGAGAACACCCAGCCGCCGGGGCGGAGCCCGTCGACGGCGCGGACTCGGGCTCTGGCGGGCGTGGCGCGGTACGGAACACCTGTGCCCGCCACGGCCACGATCCTGACGGCCGATCTCCGTAGCGTCCTCCGGCCGCGGCCGGTCTCCCCCTCGCCGGTAGCCGGCAGGCCACCTCCTGTCTCGACCCAGTCCACCCAGCCGCGGGCGTTCCCGAGCCGCGGTCACCCCGACCTGGCTGACGCCGGGCTGCTATCGGAGAGGCGCGCCGGCCGCGGACGGCGTCACGCGGGGGACCACGAGCCGCGCCGCGACGCGCCACGGTCGCCAGGGCACGGCCTGGAACAGCTGGCGGACCTCGCCGGCGGCATGTTCCATGGCGATGGCCCAGGCGCGCTAGCGCAGGTGGCGTTCGACGCCGGGGAGGACCGTTTCGCCCGCTCGGTCGGGCCGGAGTGGGGAACGTCGGGGCCGGACGGCCCGGACGCCTTCCCGCCGGCCGCCAGCTCGCCCGGCACCTCACGCCCACCGGCTGCCGTCGGCCGGCGCACGCCGGGTCCCGTCGGGGCACCGCCGCACTGGCCCGTGATGGGGGCGGATGGCGATGTCACGCCGGTCGATGTCACGCCGGTCGATGCTCCGCCGGTCCACGGTGCACCGAGCGGCAACCGGGCGAGGCCCTTCCCGGGCGCCGGGGTTCCTGCCGAGGCTCGCTGGCGGGGCCTCCGGTCGGCAACGACCGCCGGTAGCGTCGTCGGGGTCGTCGTGGGGTCGCCGGCCGGCGACAGCATTCTCGCTACTGACGACGCCACCGAGATGATCGGCGATGCGCTGGCGCGCGAGGTGCGCCGGCACGGTATGGAGGTCCGTCGGTGACGCGCTCGTTCCGGCCTGCGGTTTCCGTGACGATCGCCGGGCGCGCCCTGTCAGCCGCCGAGGCCGCGCTGCTCGCGCTGCGGGTCGACTTGGGAGTGGGCCTGGCGCACGACTGCGTGGTACTGGCTTTCGGCGGCCAATCGCCCTTCGCCGGGACGGCGCCCGGGGCGACGCTCGACCTTGAGCTCGGCTATGACGGCTCCACCGCCCCGGTGCTGTCCGGGTCGGTCGTGACGGTTCGCCAGCGGCCGTTCGGCTGCGTCGTGGAGGCTCTTGCCGCCACCGCAGTGCTGTCCACCACCCGCACCGGGCGGGCGTTCCTGTCCCAGTCGGTGGCGGACATCGTGAAGGCACTGGCGGGCGAGGGCGGCGTGGCGACCAGCGAGGTCGAGGCGACCGTCCAGCTCCCGGCCTACCACGTGGACGAGCGCCGAACGGTTTGGGACCACCTCCAGGATCTGGCCCGGCTCGCCGGCTGCGAGACGTCATGCGACGAGAGGGGCAGACTCTGCTTCCGCCCGCCCGCCGGCGCTGGGGGTGCCGGTGGCGGACTGGCCGGAGCGGTGGCCTCCGCCGCCAGCCTCCTTGGTATCGGCACCGGCCCGGCGCTGCGTTTCGGCGCTGAACTACTGGCCTGGGACGCGGCGCAGCACGCCGCCGGCGCCGAAGCGGCTGACGTCGTTGCCTACGGGACTGGCGGGGCGAAGTGGTTCGTCCTCGTGAAGGAGCCCGACGGCGGCGCCCCCAGCGGACAGACACTCGTGCCCGCCGCAGCTCGCGATCGCGCTGGCGCGCAGGCCATGGCCAAGGGCCTGGCTGCGGCAGCTGGGCGTCGCGAGTCGGGCGCGCGCCTCGCGGTCGTGGGCGACGCAGCCATCCGCCCCGGCGACTCGGTTTCCCTCGACGACCTCCCCGCCGGCGGTGGGGCCTACCGGGCGGTAGCGGTCTCCCACCACCTCTCGGCGGCCACCGGCTTCCGGTCCGTCCTCACCTTGGAGGGGGCGGCGTGAGCCTGATCGTCCCCGCCATCCAGGCCGTCGTGCGCCACGAGCTCGACGCAGTGCGGACCCTTGAGCTGGGCATCGTGACCGAGGCGTTCACCAAAGACCACCTGGCTGTGAACGTCCGCATCCGGGGCAGTGCCCTCGAGCTCCAGCACGTTCCCGTCGCCGTCGGCCGGCTCGGCACCTCGGTTGCGCCCCGCGCTGGCGACCTGGCGGTGCTCGGGTTCATCGACGGACAGCTCAACGCCGCCGTCGTTCTGGGATTCGTCTACGACGACAAGGTCGCACCGCCGGACGCCAAGCCCGAGGAGATCGTCTACAAGGTCCCAGACGACGAGGCCGACGGCGTGCGCCGGCTGGAGATGGAGCTCCCGAACGGGAACAAGCTCACCGTCGAGGACACCATGCTCACGATCACGATGGGCGGCACGACCCTGACGATCGAGGCCGACGGGAACATCGTGCTCGAAGCGGCCGGCGACCTGGAGCTCTCGGCGAAAGGGTCGGTCTCGATCCAGGCGGGTTCCTCGCTGACGCTGGAGGCCAAGAGCGACGTGTCCGTCAAGGGCCTATCGGTTGCCGTCGAGGGCAGCACCGAGGCCAAGCTCAAGGGCGCCACCGTCGGTATCGCCGGCATGACCAGCTTCAGCGCGTCGTGAGCTGATGGCCGGTCCTCCCGTTTCCATCGGCTGCGCCGTCGTCGTCAGCCCCGGCGCGGCCGGACCCCCAGACTCGGGCGTCATCATCGCCGTGCTCCAGGCCACGCTCACCGCCGGCGGGATGCCGTTGGCAACAGCCGGGTCGTTGTGCCAAATGGTGAACTCGGTGAGCGGCGCGCCCTACCCCTTGCCCATCGGCTCGGTCGGTGCATCGACGGGCCTAACCGTCGACGGCCAGGCTCTGGTCCGAATGGGCGACCAGATCCCGTCCGGCCCGGGGATCCTCACCGTCCTCGGCCCTCCTGCGGCGCCCTACGTCTCCGACGGCACTGCGCCATGAACGGCCTCGACCTTCTCGGCCGGCGCCTTGGTCGCGATCTCGCCCTTGCCTACCCGGGTCCGTCTGGGTGGTGGGAGGACGCCGACCTGGCTGTCACCTCCGGTGGGCGGCCCCGGCGCTGGGACCTGGCCCGTCTCGAGGGGATCCCGGCCGCCGACCAGTTCCTGGCCAACCGGCTCAAGACGCGCAAAGGCGAGCTGGGCCCCCTCGGGCATCCTGAGTACGGCTCCCGCCACCATGAGCTGATCGGCGAGCCAAACGTCGACCGCACCCGCAACCTCGTCAAGTTGCACGTGCTCGAAGCACTGCGCCACGAGCCGCGGATCAAGGAGATCACCCGCTGCGTGGTACGGCCCGACCATGTACCTCCGCGCGATTCCGCCCCTG
>JANMRJ010001107.1:0-1063 GCA_031370985.1 Acidimicrobiales bacterium | reverse complement strand
TCACCGGGCTCCTGACCGCGGCCCCGATCGCGTCGCTCCTGGCGGCCGGCCTCGTCGTTTGGCTTGCGGTGTGGCGAGGCTGGCTCGGCGCTCCGCCGACACGAGGCACGGGGGCGGCCGAGGAACGGACGGCCGTGCGCTTGCTTGCGCTCGGCCTGGCGTGGACGGTCGTCGCCCTTGCGGTCGGTGCGTCGAGCCTGGCGACCGTGGTCGCGGGCCTGCCGAACGACCACTACCACGCATTCGCGGACCCGATGGTCGTGACCGTGGTCGCCATTGGACTCGCCGGGCTTGTGCGCCGCCGGCCGACGTCCGGCACCCCGGGGATCACCACGAGGGTTCCCGGGGCGCTGGCAGTGGTGATCGTGATGGCCCTCGTCGGCTGGAACCTCGCGAGCCAGCCACCGGCCCGGGCCGCCGACGGTGGATGGGACGCAGCCCGGACTGCTGCCGCTCGGGTCATCGCGCTCGGTGGTGGCGGGCCACTCGTTCTGTCGAGCCTGCCGACGTTCAAGTCCGACGAGGCCCTGCGCATGCCGCTCGAGGCTGCGGGTGCCGACGTGATGCCGGCGGGGATCAACGGCGCATCGTTCGGCGGCTCGGGCTCAACCCTGGTGATCCTGTGCGACCAGCTCTTCCGCGACACGATCGGAGCCGACTGCGGCGGCCCGGCCGAGGACGCCTGGCTGGTCGATCCGCGATCCGGCCTGCCGGCCTCGGCGTTACCCGGACGGATCGCCGCCGTCGTGACCCGCTTCGAAGCCGCCCCAGGCCGCTGGATCTCCGTGTATCGAACGAGCGCACCCGCGGGTGCGTGAGTGAGGAGCGCAGCCGGCAACGCCGCGATGGCGTGCCCAGGTGCGACAGCCGTCAACAGGGTCGTCGCGCATGGGTGCGTCAGCGCAAGGCGCCGGCGAGGACCGGAGCGAGCGCACCCGCAGGTGCGTGAGTGAGGACCGCAGCCGGCAACGCCGCGATGGCGTGCCCAGGTGCGACAGCCGTCAACAGGGTTCGTCGCGCATGGGTGCGTCAGCGCAAGGCGCCGGCGAGGACCGGAGCGAGC
>JANMRJ010001089.1:0-1805 GCA_031370985.1 Acidimicrobiales bacterium | reverse complement strand
CGGCCTCGACGGCCTGGCCTCGGGCGTGGTCGCCATCGCCGCTGGCGCCTTCTTCGTCTACTCCTACCGCCTGTCCGATGTCGGCCTGCTGTCGCCCGACAACATGGCGCCACTGATCGTCGCCATCACCTGCGGCCTGTGCGTTGGGTTCCTTCCCCACAACTTCCACCCGGCCAAGATCTTCATGGGCGACAGTGGGTCGCTCCTGCTCGGCCTGCTCATGGCGGCCACCACCATTTCGGTGGGGGGGCGGACGGCCGACCAGTTCAGCGGTCAGACCTACTTCTTCTTCGCCCCCCTCGTCATCCCCTTCGTGATCCTGGGAGTGCCCTTCGTCGACACCGCGCTGGCCATTATCCGACGGGCCCGCCGGCGCTCGTCGCTGTCCCAGGCCGACAAGGAGCATCTCCACCACCGGCTGATGCGCCAGGGCCACGGGCAGCGCCGGTCGGTCCTCATCCTGTGGGCCTGGACGGCCATCCTCTCCGGCGTTGTCCTGCTCCCGACCTACACCAACCAGGGCAACGCGGTCGTGCCGTTCGTCGTGGCCGGCCTGGCCGTGCTCCTCTACACGCTGTTCCACCCCGGCGTGCGCCAGACCGCTCGCCAGCTCGAGGAGGAGGACGACTCGTCGGTGTGGCCGAAGTCACGGCCGGCCGGCGGCGTCGGCCCGGACGCGGTCTAGGGCAGCCGGGACATGTCCGAGATCGAGGCCGTGGTCGTCCTGCCGGGGCGGGTACGCGGCAGGGTCGCGTGGCTCGACTGGCTCCTGCCGGCGGGCATCGCCATCGCTGTCCACTTCGCCGTGCGGGGCCTCCCCCAGGATGTGGTCTACGACTCCCTTCGCATCACCTGGTGCCTGCTCGCCGCCGGCCAGCTGTTGTTTTGGGGCGGGGGACCTCGTCTGGGACGTCATCAAGCACGGCGGCTCCGACCTCTTCCCCTCCCTGGCCGATTGGCCTGCTCCGGTTCGTCCGGCACAGCAGCCCCCGGCGAGACGTTCCCGCGCTGATCGACGCGTGCACAGGGAGGCCCACGCCGAGCTGGCGCGCAGCGTGGAGCGCCGGCGGATCGCCCGCGAGCTGCACGACTTCGTCACCTACAGCCTCGGCGCCGTCCTCGTGCAGTCCGGCGGGGCGCGGCGGATGTTGGCCGTGGACCCTGGCCGCATCGACGACGCCCGGACCGTGTTCGCCACCATCGAGGACCCCAGCCGGTAGGCACTCGAGGAGATGCGACGCCTGCTCGCCCCCCTCCGCGATGACGACCCTAAGCCGGTTGCTGTCGACGCCGGCCTCGGGACCGGCGCCCCGGTCGGCAGCCGGCTGAGCGGGTTGGCCGCCCTGTTCGACGGCCGGCGGCAGGGAGCCGGTGTCGCCCTCCACGACCAGGTCGATGTCCGCGCCCATGGCGCTGAGCCTGGCCGCCTTCCGGATCGTGCAATCGCCGGCGGCTGGTCGGTCTCGGCCCGGTTGCCGCTCCGCCCATGACCGCCATCCGCGTCGCCATCGTCGACGACGACGCCACCGCCCGGCGGGGCCTGCGGATGATGCTCGATGCCGAGCCGGACATCTCTGTCGTCGGGGAGGGGACCGACGGCTCCGAGGCGCTTGCGCTCGTGCAGTCCCTGGAGCCCGACGTGCTCGTCACGGACCTGGTCATGCCCCGTGTCGGTGGGTTGGAGGCCGCCCGCCTGACCGCCGCCGAGGGGCTGGCCACGAGGGTCCTCCTCGTCACCATCCTGAGCGACGAGAGCTACGTCTAGGAGGGGCTCCACTCCGGCGCCAGCGGCTTCCTGCTCAAGG
>JANMRJ010001032.1:0-1751 GCA_031370985.1 Acidimicrobiales bacterium | reverse complement strand
CGGCGACCGTGGTGGTCGCCGCTGGTCAGCTACCTGGCCACGGTGTTCGTACTGGTGACGTGCAACTTTGCCGTCCCCCGGCTCATGCCCGGCGACCCGATCGATGGCCTCATGGCCTTCGGGGGGACGAACTACGTCCAGAACGACCAGACCCGGGCGAACCTCGAGGCGTACTACGGCCTCGACACGTCCGTGCCGGCGCAGTACGTGCACTACCTGGCCGGGCTGGCCCATGCAGACCTCGGTGTGTCCATCTACAACAACCGCCCGGTGCGCGCCGACCTCGGCGGCAAGGTGGCCTGGTCGTTCCTGCTGATCCTCTCCGCCACCGCCGTCTCGGTCCTCATCAGCATCCCCCTCGGCGTCCATAGCGGATGGAAGCGGGGCAAGCGGGTCGACCGCGGCCTGCTGGGCTTCTTCCTCGCCTACCAGAACCTGCCGATCTTCGTCGTCGGGGCGGCCGCCTTCGTGGTCCTGTCGGCCAAGCTGGGCCTGTTCCCCTACGGCGGCGGCTCCACCGCCTTCAACGACTACACCGGCATGGCCAAGGTGGCCGACATCGCTCGGCACCTGGCCCTCCCCGCCGTCATGATGGGACTCGACGCCGCCACCTACCAGTACCTGGTGATGCGGTCGTCGATGGTGGGCGAGCTCGGCTCGGACTACCTCCTCGGCGGCCAGGCCAAGGGCCTGCGCGAGCGCCGGCTCAAGTATGGCTACGCCGGCCGCAACGCCCTGCTCCCCGTCGTCTCGGTCATCGGCCTCCAGTTCAGCCTGGCCATCACCAGTGTCATCTTCATCGAGCGGATCTTCAACTATCCCGGCGTCGGGAACTACATGTTCCAGTCCATCGCCATCCGCGACTACCCCGCGTTGCAGGGGGCGTTCCTGGTCCTGACGATCACGGTGGTGACAGTGAACCTGCTGGTGGACCTGCTCTACCGCCGCCTCGACCCGCGGACGACGGCGTGACCTCGCTCCCACCGGCGCCACGCCGGTCGTCGATATCGTCGGCGCTGCGCCAGTCCCCGATCCTGGCCGCGGGGGTGGCCATGCTCTCGGCCGTCGTCGCCCTCGGCGTGTTCGCCCCGTGGATTGCGCCGTATGACCCCCGGGTGCTCTTCGATGACGCCTACCAGAGCCCGTCGCTCGCCCATCTCCTGGGCACCAACGACGCCGGCGCCGACATCCTGTCCCGCCTGGTGTGGGGCAGTCGCACCACCCTGGTCGTGGCCGTCACCACCACGGCCCTGGTCCTGCTCATCGGCATCGCGCTGGGGTTGACCGCCGGCCTACGGGGCGGGCTGGTCGACACCGCAGTGATGCGCCTGGTCGATGTCTTCCTCGCCCTACCCCTGCTGCCCCTCCTCATCTTCGTCGGCGCCCTCGCCGGCCCGAGCCTGTCGACCTCCATCGTGATGATCGGCCTGTTCCTGTGGCCGCAGACGGCTCGGATCGTGCGCAGCCAAACCCTCAGCCTGCGCAACCGGGGGTTCGTCGGGACGGCCCGGGGTTTCGGTGGCGGGCCGTTCTACGTCATCCGCCGGCACCTCGTGCCCGCCCTCGGCCCCGTCATCGTGGCCAATATGGTGTTCGTAGCCGGCGTGGCAGTGGCGGTGGAGGCCGGCCTGAGCTTCCTGGGCCTGGGCGACCCGGCGGCGGTGAGCTGGGGGGCCGAACTGCAGCGGGCGATCAGCAGCTCCGAGATCAAGCTCGGCACGGTCTGGGTATGGTGGCTGCTCCCGTTCGGC
>JANMRJ010001005.1:0-5024 GCA_031370985.1 Acidimicrobiales bacterium | reverse complement strand
CGTATTTCGACGAGCCGTTCTACGTCGGGTACAACGTCGCCGGTTACGAGCTCGGCCTGCTGCCTGACGGCGACCCGGGCGACGGCGCTGTCACCTACTGGGGCGTTGACGACGTGGCTGCCGCGGTCGACGCTGCGCTGGCGCAGGGCGCCACGCTCCATGCGGCGGTGGCCGAGGTCGGCGGCGGCATCGTGACCGGCAGCGTCACCAACCCAATGGGGATGATCGTCGGGTTCATCTTCAACCCGCACTTCACGACCGGCTGAACCGGGCCGCGTTCAGCCCACCGCCAACGGCGTGAGCTCCGCCAGCATGGCGGGCCGGGGCACCGCGGTCCGGCGCCGGGCGGGATCCGACCTCGCCGGCGCAGCGCCGAGCTGGCCGGCGACTGGCACGGCGGCCCGTGCCGCCCGGCTGGCGGTGTGGGCGAGGAGGGCGATGTAGGCCAGGAACGAGTCGACCAGGAACAGGTGGACGACGAGGCACACCCGGAAGGTCGGGAGGAGGCCGACGACCAGGGTGGTGGCCATGGCGGCCAGCAGGCCACCGGCAATCCGCCGCCGGCGCTGGACCGGCGCCGAGCGCGCCAGCGCCGGTCGGGCGGTTGCCGGGCCGTCGTCGAAGCTGTCGAGGAACGCCTCCTTGCGGGCGGCGTGGACCCGCACGGCCGGCGGGACCAGCACGATCGCCCAGATGAGGGCCAGGAGAAGGAAGACGGCCACAGGCGCGCCTATCCGACCACTATCTGTCCCGCCGCCCGGCCACTCCGTGTGGGCATGGCGTCAGACTAGAGCAATATGTCCAGTGACTCCACTGGTTCTGCCACTAGCGGCGCGGCGCGGCGGACTACCGCTCGGGCGGGCAGGTGCAGTTGTCGGTGGCCATGTTGCAGCCGTTGCAGGCCACCCGGCCCTCGTGGCTGTCGATATGCACGCCCTTGCCGCACAGCGCGCACTGGCCTCGGGCGATGATGTCGCTGAGCTTGGTCCCCATGCTCCCTAACTCCTTGTTCGTGCGTGTTCGTGCGGACACTCCCTTGCGGAGCGCACAGTTCACTCTAGCGAAAACAAAGCTAGCGGGGGGCCGGTGTAGCGGTAGAGGAGGGCGTATCCTGGGATGCGAACCACCATGGCAGCGCCGGGAAGACACCAACGTCGAGGCAAGGGAACTGATGGCTGGCGGTAGAGCGGCAACGCGCAAGGTCTACCGCTGCCCGGAGTGCTACGCACGGGTGGTCGGCGAACCCGACGACGATGCCAAGACCACGCTCTGGCTCCACGGCCTCTCAGGCCGGTGCCGGGCAAAGATGACGCCGAAAACCGAGAAGCCCCGGCGTAAGGATCGTCTGGAGGCCATGCTCGGCGAAGAGTGGGGCTGACGCTGGGTCGACCCGGCCATCGCCCGTGGCGCTGTCGAGGGTGGAGGTCGATCGGCCACGCACTGTCCGGCGGCCGGCGCGCGCCTCTTGGCGCCTTGGCGAAGTAGCGTTTCGGCGTGTCAATGCCGGAGTTCAGCAGTGTCGGCAAGGCCGCAGGCAGGTTCGCCGGCAAGGGCGGTCGGGTACTCGTCACTCTGGCGGTGACCGTCGGCGTGGCCGGCGTCCTGCTCGCCATGGGGAGCGCGGTGCTGTTCGAACAGGCCAAGGCGTTCTTCACCGCCGGCGAGGCCGGGTCCGACGTGGCCACGATCGAGCTGGCGCCGCTCGCCCAGCGGTCGATCCTCTACGCGGCCGACGGCTCCATCCTCCAGTACCTCCACGGCGAGGAGGACCGGATCCCCATCACCCTCGACAAGGTCCCCAAGCACGTGGTCACCGCGGTGCTCGACGCCGAGGACGAGCGTTTCTTCGACCATGGGCCCCTCGATCTGCGGTCCATGACTCGAGCCCTGGTCTCCAACCTGGAAGCCGGGGAGATCTCCGAGGGCGGGTCGACCATCACCCAGCAGCTGGTCAAGACGGCGCTGCTCAACCCGAAGCAGAACATCAACCGCAAGCTCCAGGAGGCCTCGCTGGCCATCCGGCTGGAGCGGCAGATGTCGAAGAGCGAGATCCTTGAGCGCTACCTCAATACCGTGTACTTCGGTAATGGCTCCTACGGCCTCCAGGCCGCGGCCGAGCGCTACTACCAGACCGATGTCGGCAAGCTGACTCTTGGCCAAGCCGTCCTGCTCGCGGGCCTGATCAGGAACCCTGTCTACGCCGACCCCTATAACAATCCCGAGGACGCCCGCGGCCGGCGCAACGTGATCATCGACCGGATGGGCCGGCTCGGCCACATCACCCCCGAGCAGGTGACCGAGCTCAAGACCGAGCCCCTCCCGACGCCGCTGCCAGATGAGGAGGTCGCCGGCAGCAACTACTTCACCCGTCACGTCGTCGACCAACTGCTCAATGACCCGAAGTACCTAGGCGGTACCGACTCCGAGCGCAACCGGCTGGTGTTCCGCGGCGGCATCAGCATCCACACCACGATCATCCCCCGGGTCCAGGACATGGCCGAGCAGTCGATCGCCGCCACCCTGCCGGAGAACCGTCGCGAGTTCAACGCCGCCCTCGTCTCCGTCGAGCCCTCCAGCGGGGCGGTGCGCGCCGCAGTGAGTGGGCTGAACTTCGCCCAGCACAAGGTCGACCTCATCACGGGCCAGGGTCGCCAGGTCGGCTCGTCGTTCAAGATGCTGACGCTCATGGCCGCCTTTGAGCACGGCGAGATCCCGGCCGACACAATCCTCGGTTCCTACCCCTGTGTGATCGCCGACCCGAAGAGCATCGAGGGAAAATGGGATCCGTCCAACGTCGAGGGCCAGGCTGCCGGCGTCCTCACCCTCACCGATGCGACGATCAACTCGGTCAACTGCGCCTACGCCCGCCTCATCAAGCTCGTCGGCCCCGAGAAGGTCGTCGATGTGGCCCGCCGCATGGGGATCAAGAAGGCCAACCTCCAGCCCGACCTGGCCATCACCCTCGGCGCCCGCGAGGTCACCCCGTTGGAGATGGCCACCGCCTACGCGACCCTGGCCAACGACGGCGAGTACCACGAGCCGTACTTCATTGACCGGGTCGAGGACCGGGATGGCAATGTCCTGTTCAAGCAGTCCACCAAGGGCGAGCGCGCCGTGTCGGTGGCCAATGCCCGCACCGTCACCCAGACCCTCACCCAGGTCGTGGCGCGGGGCACCGGCACTGCGGCCCAGGTGCCCCGGTGGCAGGTGGCGGGCAAGACGGGTTCCACTGACCGCAACGCCGACGCCTGGTTCGTCGGGGTTACGCCCAAGCTGGCCACCGCGGTCTGGATGGGGGACCCGGCCAGCAACGAGAACTCCATGATCAACGTGGGCGCCTTCCCGCGGGTCTACGGCGGCACCTATCCGGCCATGATCTTCGGCGCATTCATGAAGCAGTTCCTTGCCGGCCAGACCGTGATCGACTTCGCCCCGCCCGATCGGGTGCCCAACCAGCGGGCGCCGAAGTTCCTGGCCCTGGAAGGCGAGCTGGCATCGACAGAGGCGCAGCGCCGGGTCCAGGAGGATTTCGCTGGCCGGAACAACCCCGACACCTCTTCGACGACCGTCCCGCAGGCGGGGGGGAACCTGCCCGAACCTCTTCTCCCCCAGATCCCGGTGATTACGATCCCGAACTTCCCCGAGATCACGGTCCCGCGCGTCACCGTCCCACCGATCAGCAACGACCCGACGCCGACTACCAGACGCAACCGTGGGTAGCCTGGCCGCTTGACGGTCTTCCACGAGCTCCTCCAGGTCCAGGAGCACGACACCGCCGCCGACCGGCTCAGGCACCGGCGCAAGAGTCTCCCCGAGCTGGCGGAGCTGGCCGCGAGCGAGGACGAGCTGGCCCGCCTCGAGACGACTCTGGTCACCGCTGGCGCCGATGCGGCCGAGTCCGCCCGCCGGCAGCGCCACCTGGAAGCCGAGCTGACGACGCTGGAGTCCAAGATCGCCGAGCTCGATGCCAAGCTCTACTCAGGCGTTGTCACCGTCCCCCGCGAGCTCCAGGCCATGCAGACCGAGGGGGAAGCACTACGCCAGCGCCGGGCGACGCTGGAGGACGACGTGCTCGAGGCCATGTCGTCGCGGGAAGCCCTTGATGAGCAGGTCGCCGACCTCGACCGCCGGCGGGCCGAGCTCGACGCCGAGGGCGTGCGGCTGCGCGTGGCGGTGGCCGAGGGCCAGGCCCAGCTCGACCGGGAGCTGGCCGCCGAGCTGGCCGCCCGGGTCGACGCGGCCACGCAGATCCCGGCCGACATCGCCGCGCTCTACGAGCAGCTCCGCTCCCACCTGGGCGGTGTCGCCGCCGCCCCGCTCGTGAACGGGCGCTGCGGGGGCTGCCACCTCGCACTTCCCGCCACCGAGCTCGACCGGCTGCGCAAGGAGCCGGCCGACGCCCTCGTGCGCTGTGAGCAGTGCGAGCGCATCCTCGTGCGCCCCTGAGGTGCTCTTCTGGCCCGCGGGGGTCGCCCTCGGCTTGGTTTGGCTCGTCTTCCGGGACCCGGCGTTCGACTATCGCATGGTCGTGGTCGGCGCGCTGGTTCCAGACCTGATCGACGCGCCCTTGGGCGGAGCCCGCTTGGCCCACACGCTGGTGGCGGCCGTCGTCGTCCTGACTGCTGTCATGGTCGGGACGCGGGGCCATCGCCACCGCCGGCGCAGCCTGCTCGCCGTGCCCATCGGGATGTTCGCCCACCTTCTGGCCGACGGCATGTGGACCCGGACCGAGGCCTTCTGGTGGCCGGCCTTTGGCCGCTCGCTGACCGGTCGCATCCCCGCCCTCGATCACGGCGTAGCCGTGCTGCTCATCGAGGAACTGGCCGGGCTACTGGTTGTGGCCTGGTGCTGGCGCCGCTTCCGCTTGTCCGACCGGTCAGTCCGCTCCGCGTTCCTGCGGAGCGGGCACCTTCCGAGGGACCTGCTGGGCTAGCTCCTTCAGTGCGAGTTCTTGGCCTGGAACAGGTGGTAGAGGAGGATGAGCTGGGCGATGGCGAGGGGCTCGCTGCGCTTGCCGGCCTCGA
>JANMRJ010000987.1:0-4971 GCA_031370985.1 Acidimicrobiales bacterium | reverse complement strand
CCGAGGCCGGCGCCTCCGCAATCGGGTAACCCGAGGCGCCGGCTCACCCCGGAGCCAGGTCGGTCACCTCGCCACGATCCCCTAGCGTCTGGGTCATGTCGTCCCCCGGCGCCAGCCTCGTGGCCACCGACATCACCCGCTCCCATGGCGCCTTCGTCGTGCTCGACGGGGTCAGCGTCACGGTCGGGCCGCGCTCGCGCATCGGGGTCGTCGGCCCGAACGGGGTCGGCAAGACGACCCTGCTGCGGATTCTCGCCAGCCTGGAGCCGCCGGACTCCGGCCGGCTGACGCTGGCGCCCCCCACGCTGAACGTCGGGTACCTGCCCCAGGAGCTGGTCCCTCGCTCCGGCGAAACGCTGCGGGCCTACCTCGGCCGGCGCACCGGCGTGGCCGCCGCCGAGGCCGAGATGGAAGAAGCGGCGTCGCTGCTCGGCCAGCCGGGCACCGAAGACCGGTACTCCCTGGCCCTGGAGCGGTACCTCCAGCTGGGCGGGCCCGACCTCGAGCCGCGGGCCGCCGAGGTGTGCGGAGACCTCGGCCTTCCCGCCGACCGGCTCGACATCGAGCTGGGAGCGTTGTCGGGCGGCCAGATGGCTCGCGCCGCCCTGGCCGCCATCCTCCTGTCGCGCTTCGATGTCCTCCTGCTCGACGAGCCCACCAACGACCTCGACTTCGCCGGCCTCAGCCAGCTCGAGCGCTTCCTCGCCGACCTCGACGGGGCGCTCGTGGTCGTGTCCCATGACCGGGCTTTCCTGGAAACCACCATCGAGCGGGTCCTGGAGCTGGACGAGCACAGCCGGAAGTCGACCGAGTACGGCGGGGGGTGGCTCGGCTACCTGGGGGCCAAGGCCACGGCGCGGCGCCATGCCGAGGAGGCCTACGGCGAGTACCAGTCCCAGCGGTCGGGCCTGGTCGACCGAGCGCGCATGCAGCGCCAGTGGGCGGTGACCGGCGTGCGGAACGCCAAGAAGAACGCGCCCGACCACGACAAGGCGCAGAAGAGCTTCAAGGTCAACCGGACCGAGAAGCAGGCGGCCAAAGTCCGCATCACCGAGAAGGCCATGGAGCGGCTGGAGGTGGCGGAGAAGCCATGGGAGGGGTGGGACCTGCACCTGGAGCTGGCGCCGGCCACCCGCAGCGGCGACGTGGTCGCCCGGCTGGTCGACGCCGTCGTCGAGCGGGGCTCGTTCCGGCTCGGGCCCCTCTCGCTGGAGGTCGCATGGGCCGAGCGGCTGGCCATCGTCGGCCCGAACGGCTCGGGCAAGACCACGCTCCTCCGGGCCTTGCTGGGCGAGCTGCCCCTGGCCGCCGGCGAGCGGTGGATGGGGCCGGGGGTGGTCATCGGCGAGCTCGACCAGGGCCGGCGCACGTTCTTGTCCGAGGAGCCGCTGATCGACGGGTTCACCAAGGCGTCGGGGCTGCTGGTGCAGCCGAGCCGGTCGCTGCTGGCCAAGTTCGGCTTGGGCGCCACCCACGTCGGCCGGCCGGCGTCGAGCCTCTCACCCGGCGAGCGGACCAGGGCGACGCTGGCTCTGCTGATGGCCATCGGCGCCAACTGCCTCGTCCTCGACGAGCCGACCAACCACCTCGACATGCCGGCGATCGAGCAACTCGAGCAGGCCCTGCACAACTACGAGGGCACGCTGCTCCTCGTCACCCACGACCGACGCTTGCTCGAAGCGCTGGAGATCACCCGGACCCTCGACCTTGGGTGACCGCGGCCGGCGCCGGCGCCCCGTGAACCTGGCCGTCGCTGTCCTGCTGGCGACCTCGGGGTGCACATCCGGCGACGGAAGCGGCACCCTCGGCCGCGCCACCGGTCCGACCGCGTCGACGGCGGCGGCGACCACCACCACCACCACCACCACTAAACCCGACCCTGCGACCGCCACCGCGGTGGTCACGCCGGCCGGCGTCGTCGTCCCGGTCATCTCCCGGGCCGGCGACGGGTGGGTCGTGCGCACCCCCTGCCACGCCACCGCCGCGCTGACCCAGGCCAAGGCCACGTCCGCCGGCTCACCGGTGATCGTCCTCGACCCCGGCCACGGCGGCACCGAGCCGGGGGCGGTGTCGCCAGGCGGCCTGACCGAGAAGGACATCAACCTGGCCGTCGCCCGGGAGACCAAGTCCGCCCTCGAGGCCGCCGGCGTCAGCGCGCTGATGACGCGGACGGGCGACTACGACGTCGCCCTCCCCACCCGGTCGGAGATCGCCCGGAGCGTGGGCCCGAGGGCGTTCGTGTCGATCCACCACAACGCCGAGCCCGATGGCCCCCGTGACGGGCCGGGCGCCGAGACCTACTACCAGATCGGCTCGGCCGACTCGAAGCGCCTGGCCGGCCTGGTCTACGAGGAGGTCGTGCGGGCCATGTCCCAGTACAAGGTGGCCTGGGTAGCCGACCGGGACGCCGGCGCCAAGTACCGCGCCGGCTCGAACGGCGACTACTACGCCATGCTGCGCCAGCCGGGGAAGGTCGTGAGCGTCCTGGCCGAGCTGGCGTTCATCTCGAACCCGCCCGAGGCCCAGCTATTGGCCCGAGCCGACGTGCAGAAGGTCGAGGGCGAGGCCGTCGCCCGGGGCATCGTCCGCTACCTCACCACCCGGGACCCCGGCTCGGGGTTCGTCGAGCCCTACCCACGGGTTGACCCGCCGTCCGCGGGCGGGGGCACGCCCCGGGCATGCCGTGAGTCCCAGCTGTGACAGGGTTGGACCTATGACCGACGCCCAGAAGCCCCAGGTACAGGTTCCGGCCGGCGAGGCTCCTCCCGCCGAGCTGGTCCTCGAGGATGTCGTCGAAGGCACCGGCACCGAAGCGGTCGCCGGCAACACGGTCGACGTGCACTACGTCGGCGTGGCCTGGAGCACGAACAAGCAGTTCGACGCCTCCTGGGACCGGCCCGGCAGCTTCTCTTTCGCCCTCGGGGCCGGCCGCGTGATCGCCGGCTGGGACCAGGGCGTGGCCGGTATGAAGATCGGTGGCCGGCGCCGGATCACCATCCCGCCCCACCTGGGCTACGGCGACGCTGGCGCCCGCGGCGCCATCAAGGGCGGCGAGACACTCATCTTCGTCGTCGACCTGCTCAACGTTCGGTAAGGGCGCGTAGCTCACGGCGGCATCCTCGTCCTTGATGACATCTTGGTCCCGGCAAGCGTTTGGTCAATCGGGGGCGGGAATGGCGCCGCGGATTGACCAAGACGTTCGAGGTGACGCTGCCCGCCCCCGGGACCGCCGACCCCTCCACTACCGCGAAAGTGTTGATCAGGCGGCTGGGGTCAGGGCCACCGCCAGCTGGTCCTTCTTGGTCTTCGCCAGGTAGAGCACTACGGCGAGGAGCCGAGGTTGAGCTGCTCGGCGACGAGGTCACCCGCTGCCGTCCCGAGGGCGAAGGTGAAGAGGATCGCCAGCCGACAGAAGACTGGATCGGCCAGACTGGCCCCTGTGCCGGTCTCACAGTTCGGAGCGCCCAGGGGCGTGCGCGGCCGGGTCGCGGCGCACGTCGTCGCCCGCCTGACCGGCGAGGCGAACCGGTGGATGGTCGAGTGCCTCGAGATCGGGTCCCACGACCGTGTCCTCGATGTCGGCTGCGGCCCCGGCCTGGCCGTGGCCCACGCCGCCGAGATAAGCGAGGGCCCGGTGGTGGGCATCGACGCGTCGGCGACGATGGTCCGGATGGCTCAGCGGCGCAACCGGGCCGCGACCCGCCAGGGTCGGGTCGAGATCCGCCGGGCCGACGCCGCTCTCCTGCCCTACCCCGACGCCCATTTCACCCGGGCTGGCTCCCTCAACTCGTTGCAGTTCTGGCCGGCGCCGGCCGCCGGCCTCGGCGAGCTCTTCCGTGTGCTCGCTCCGGGCGGGCGGGTGGCCGTCGTCCTGATGGCCCGGAGCGACGACCCCGACGGGCCGGGCACGCCCCCGTGGCTTGCGGAGACGGCGGATGGCATGGGCGCCGCCGGCTTCACCGACCTGGAAATGTCCTCCCGCACCTTCGGCGGCGTGCTCCACCGAGCCCTGACCGCCACCCGGCCAGCCGATTCGCCGGCAGAAAAAGAGAGTGGCGCCCCTCTCGACCCCACGGCGGACGGGGTGAGAAAGGGCGCCGATCACTAGTATACGTACGTCGTACGCTTTGTACAGCCGAGAAGTGAGATTCTGGAAAAAATGTCACTGAACGCCGAGGAGATCTTCCGCGCCGCGCTGCGCCTTGTCGACGCCGAGGGCCTCGACGCGCTGACGATGCGCCGGCTGGCGGCGGAGCTCGGCGTCGCCCCCATGTCCCTGTACGGCCACGTCCCCACCAAGGAGCACCTGCTCCTGGGCATGGTGAACATGGTAACTGGGGAGTTCCGGCTGCCCGACCCCACCACGGCGCCCTGGGTCGCGTTTAAATGGGTCATCCGTGAGTTCCGCCGGGTGGCCCTGCTGCACCCGAACCTGGTGCCGCTGACTGTGCGCCAGCCCCCGACCGGTGCCGAGGGCCTCCTCACCCTGGATGCGTCGCTCGACGCCTTGCGCCGGGCCGGGCTCAGTCCGGCCGCCACAGCCAAGGCCTACCGCTTCTCGGCCGCCTGGGCCATCGGCTTCGTGTCGCTCGAGTGCGGGGGGTTCTTCAAGCCCATCGACATCGCCGCCAGCAAGGAGGTGGCGCCCATCGACCTGAGCCAGCTCTCGCGGGTGGCGGAGGTCGGGCTCAACCTCGCGGCGTGGGACGCAGACGAGGAGTTCGAGCTGGGCATGGACATCATGGTCGGGATCATCGCCGGCTGGGCCGATTCACCGGAAGCGGGCGAGCCGGTGCAGGACGACTGCCGCGGCGGTGGCCACGTTCAGCGAGTCGACACCGGCGTCAATAGCGATGCGCACCCGTCGATCGGCGACGCGTAGGGCCGCGTCGGACAGTCCCGGCCCCTCAGCCCCCACCAGCAGCACCTGATGGGCCCTCGGCGCCACGGTCTGGGCATCCTCGGCGCCGG